>JAITHG010000236.1 GCA_031280075.1 Eubacteriales Family XIII. Incertae Sedis bacterium
TCGCTGAGGATGGCGTAAGCCTGCTGCGCAACGGCATAGAACGGATCGCTCTCGTCCTCCGTCCAGATGCAGACAGCCTCGCCGGGGCGCGCGAAGCAGGCGACATCGTCGATGTGCCCGTTCGTCTCGTCCGGGTCGATGCCGTCCTTCAGCCAGATGACCTTGTCGGTGTTCAGGAAATCGCCCAGCATCCGCTCGATTCCGGCGCGGTCAAGATGCGGGTTGCGCCCCTCTGACAGCAGGCACATCTCCGTCGTCATCACCGTGCCCTCGCCGTCCACGTGGATGCTGCCGCCCTCAAGCACAAAACCCGGTGTATAATAATAATCTTTGCGTTCGAGCTGCGCGAGCTTCCGGGCGACCCAGGCATCCTTGTCCCAAGGGAAGTACGAACCGTCCACGAGCCCGCCCCAAGCGTTGAAGTCCCAGCAGACCGCGCGCGCCTGCCCTGCCCCGTCCGTCACAAATGTCGGGCCGAAATCGCGCACCCAAGCATCGTCGGCAGACATCTCGACGACGCGGATCTGCTCCGGCAGCCGTGCGAAGGCGTTCTCGTACTGCGCCTGCGACACGAGCATCGTCACGGGCGTAAAGCGGCTGACCGCCTCTGCCACCGCCGCATAGGACAACTGCGCAGGCTTGCCCCCATCGCGCCAGTTGTCCGGGCGCTCGGGCCAGACCATGTAGACCTGTGCCTGCGGCTCCCACTCCGCAGGCATGCGGAAACCGTCCGCCCGCGGCGTGCTTTCGATACGCTTTGTCATAGTGCCCCCAACCTTTCTTGTCGTCCTGTGCCGTCTGTTATATGGCGGCCTTAGCTCTCGCACCGCCGATGCACGCAAACCCCTTTATACCACGTCTCCAAAACATTCGTCAAATAGATCTCCGAAACCGGGATCTCAAAGATGTCCTTGTCAAGCACGATGAAATTTGCGAGCTTGCCCGGACGGATGCTGCCCATGTCGCCCTCTGCAAAATGGGCGCGCGCCCCATTGATCGTATAAGCCTCGATCATCTGCGCGAGGCTGACGCGCTCCGCCGGGTTGATGACGTTCTGCCCTTGATCCTCCGCGTCTTTGAGCGGGCTGCAGCGCAGTACACCCTGCTGGATCGCCTGCAAGGGCGCGTAGGACACCTCGTTGACAGGCGGACTCAGGGCGACCGGCGCGTCGCTCCCGCAGGCGACCAGGATGCCGCGGTCGAAAAACCCCTTCATGGGGTATTCGCCATCCGCCCGCTCCCGCCCGACGTTGAAGAGCTCGATCTTGTAGTACATGTCGCCCTTCTCAAACCAAAGCGAAGTCGGCACTGCAATGATGCCGTTTGCCGCCATGCGATCCTTGTCCGCCTCGTTCACAAACTGCAGATGGGCGATCATGTGCCGTGCGTCGCGCATCCCGTTCGTCCGCAGCGCCCCCTCGATGGCATCCACCGCATAGCGCACGGCGCGGTCGCCCATGGCGTGCACCTCAACGCGGTAGCCGAGCCCGTCGCTGGCACGCACCGCCGCATCGAAGGCATCGATGTCCCAAGTCGGCGTGCCCGCGTTGTCCGGCTCGTCGAGATACGGAGCCTCCATGACCGCCGTATTGGACTCAGGGGTGCCGTCGATGAAGAACTTTACCGTATTTAATTCAAGGTTGGAATTATTATGCACCGCCGCGCGCGTCTCCACGCGGGTTCGGATGGATGCCGCGTCGTGCCGTTCATAGCCATGCAGCACTTCCGAGAGGAAGACCTTCATCGGAAATTCGCCCTCGGCAATCATGCCGTAGCCCTCGAAGCCCGTCTCGTCCACAACGCCCACCGCCGCATCGCCCACCGCCGTGATGCCAGCGCTCGATGCCTCCTTCATAAAATGCTGGATGCCCGCACGGTACTCCTCCGGCGTGAACATCGGCAGGCGCTCCAGAACAGGCGGCACGGCACTGTCCATGAAATACCCGGTCAGCCTGCCGTCCGCATCCTTGCCGACCACGCCGCCGGGCGGGGCAATCATGTCGTCCGAAAGCCCGGCATACTCGATCGCCTTGGCGTTCAGCAAGATCTCGTGCAGCCCCGCGCCCACGATCAGCACCGGGCGATCCGGCACGGCTGCGTCGATGAAACGGTTGTGCGGCACGCCGCCGGGAAAGTCGGAATAGTTCCAGCCGCAGCCCTTGATGACCGCGCGCTCTGGGTGCGCCTCTGCGAACTTCCGGATGGTCTGCACGTATTCATCCTCGGTCACGCAGGAAAAGACATCGAGGGCATCATGGCTGTACGTCGCCATGCAGGGGTGGCAATGTGCATCGATGAAGCCCGGCAGGATAAGCCTGCCGCCTGCGTCGACCATCTCCACGCCCGCTCCCGCGCCTGCACCCGCGGCCGCGCCCACAGCCACAGCAGCAGCTGCAGCCCGGATCTCCGCATCCGTGCCAACCCGTACGATCCGCTCGCCCTCGACAAGGAACGCCTCGCACCAAGGAACATCCCCGTCCACCGTATAGACCCTCGCGTTCACGACCGCCATCGTCTTCTTCATCCAAGCACCCTCCTTTCAACCACCCACGCTCCGCCAGACGCATGCGGGCGAGCGGGGCGCTCGCCACTACACCACCCATGTAGTCCAACGCTGACAACTGATTTGATTATTGGAATCACTCCACGG
>JAITHG010000276.1 GCA_031280075.1 Eubacteriales Family XIII. Incertae Sedis bacterium
CTCCGCGATCACAGCGTTTTGCCCCGCCACGTCCACGTAGTGCGTCGAGAGCCCGATCGCCCGCACCACTCCCTTCGCCTTCAGGTCGTTCAGGCACTCCCAGGCACCTGCCCGCGCGGCAAAATCGCCGCCCGTGCGCACCTCGTGAAGCAGGAAGATATCGACGACATCAAGATCCAGCGAGCGGCGCATCTCCTCGACGGCTTCCGCCATGCCACTGTAGCTGTGCGTGAGGGATTTGGACGCGATGACCGGCGCGGGAGTTTTTGCCCCCTTCCCGCCGTCACCGCCGTCCTCTTCGCGCCACAGCCTGATTCCTTCGCGGATGTAGGAGTAGGTTTCATAATACTGCGCCGTGTCAAAAAAACGGATGCCCCGCGCCAACGCATGGCGCACGATGTCTGCCCCTTCCCGCAGAGGCAGGTCAAGCTGCGTGCGCCCGACGGTCAGCACGCCCATCCCGACCGGCGTGACGAGGATGCCCGTCCGTCCAAGAGACACAAACTTCACCGCAAGCCTCCCGCCGGGGTGCGCACTGTCACCTCAAAAATGATTGCCGTCACTGGAATCCCCCTCCTTGTGCTCGCCTTGTTATTCTGATATAATAATTTGCAAACTGCTTATTATTTTACTACAGAAAAATGGACTGGGACAGTCCGGAGTGAGGGACGAATGAAGCAATATGGGTTGAACGAACTGCGCGCGATGTTTCGCGATTTTTATGTAAGCAAGGGGCATTATGCCCAGAAGAGCTACCCGCTCGTGCCGGACAAGGACAAGAGTCTGCTGCTTATCAACTCCGGCATGGCACCGCTCAAGCCCTTCTTCGCGGGGCTGGAGACACCTCCCGCCGTGCGAATGACGACCTGCCAGAAGTGCATCCGGACGGGCGACCTTGAAAACGTGGGGCACACGGCGAGGCACGGGACTTTCTTCGAGATGCTCGGCAGCTTTTCCTTCGGCGACTACTTCAAGAAGGAGAGCCTGCTGTGGGGCTGGGAGTTCGTGACCGAGGTGCTGCAGATGCCGGTGGACAGGCTCTGGGCGAGCGTGTACGAGGACGACGACGAGGCTTGGGGCATCTGGGAGAACGAGGTCGGCATCGACCCCGCGCGCATCGTGCGCATGGGCAAGGAGGACAATTTCTGGGAAATCGGCACGGGTCCCTGCGGTCCCTGTTCGGAGGTGTACTTCGACCGGGGAGAGGCGCACGGCTGCGGCAGCCCGGACTGCATGCCCGGCTGCGAGTGCGACCGCTACGTCGAGTTCTGGAACCACGTGTTCACGCAGTACAACCGCGACGACGCAGGCAACTACACGCCGCTCGCACACCCCAACATCGATACGGGGCTGGGGCTGGAGCGCCTGGCGTGCATCATGCAGGACACGGACTCCATCTTCAACGTGGACACGATCCGCCACATCCTCGAGGGCGTGACGGGCAGGAGCGGTGTCGCCTACCAGGATGGCAAGGCTGCCTCGGACATCTCTATCCGCATCGTCACCGACCACATCCGCAGCGTCACATTCCTGATCTCGGACGGTGTCATCCCTTCGAACGAGGGGCGCGGCTACGTGCTGAGGCGGCTCCTGCGGCGCGCGAGCGTGCACGGGCGCAAGCTCGGCATCCAAGGGCTCTTCCTGACGGAGCTGTCCGACCGCGTCATCGACGTGTCGGGCGAGGCGTATTCGGAGCTGGTGGAGAAACGCGAGTACATTCACAAGATCATCCGGCTCGAGGAGGAGCGCTTCGAGGCGACGGTCGGGGAGGGCAGCGAGCTGCTCGGGCAATACATCGAAGAACTGAAACAGGAGGGCAGGAGCGTGCTAGCAGGGGACAAGGTCTTCCGCCTGTACGACACGCACGGCTTCAACCCGGAGCTGACGCGGGAGATGCTCGCAGACCACGGCTTTGAGATCGACGAAGACGGCTACCGGACGGAGCTGAAAAAGCAGCAGGAGCAGTCCCGGCAGGGCATCCGCGTGTCCGCCGCCGAAGCATGGGCGGAGAACGACCAGGTCATCGCCGACCTCGGGAAGACCGGGTTCACGGGCTACGGCAGCCTTTCGGGCGAGGGGTGCGTGCTGCGCATCCTCGCGGACGGGGCAGCGGTGGATTTTGCTGGCGCGGGCAGCGTCGTGGACGTGGTGCTCGACCGCACTCCTTTCTATGCGGAGAGCGGCGGGCAGGTGGCAGACCGCGGCACGCTTGCGCTCGCGAGCGCGAGCGCGGGCACGGGTGCCAATGCCGGTGTCGGCGAGGGTGCCGGTGGGGATGTAGGGCAGGGCGGGCAGGCGGGCTGCATGGCGCGCGTCACCGACGTGCAGACGATGCGCGGTGTCTTCTTGCACCGCTGCGAGGTGACGGACGGCGCGCTGCGCGTGGGCGACGTGCTCACGGCGCAGGTGGACGCGGGGCTCCGCAACCGCACGGCCCGCAACCACACGGCGACGCACCTGCTGCACCGCGCCCTGCGCGACGTGCTCGGCGGGCACGTGCAGCAGGCAGGCTCCCGAGTGGACGAGACGCAGCTGCGGTTTGACTTCACGCACTACGAGGCGGTCAGCGCAGCGCAGTTGGCGGAGATCGAAGGCATCGTCAACGATGCTGTCAACGCCTTCTACCCGGTCGCGACCGAAGAGATGTCGATGGACGAAGCGAAGGCACAGGGTGTCATCGCGCTCTTCGACGAGAAGTACGGCGATACCGTCCGGGTCGTCCGCGTGGGCGACTTCTCGGCGGAGCTTTGCGGGGGCACGCACGTGCACAGCTCCGGGGAGGTCGGGGCGTTCAAGATCGTGTCCGAGAGTTCGGTCGGTGCAGGGGCGCGCCGCATCGAGGCACTGACGGGCACGGGGATCCTAGAACCGTTCCGGCTGGCGGAAACCGCGCTCGGCACACTCGGCACGCTGCTCAAGACCTCGCCCGATTCGCTTTCGGAGAAGGCGGAAGGATTGCTCGAAGAGCTGCGCGGGCTACGCCGGGAGCTGGATGCTGTCCAGA
>JAITHG010000294.1 GCA_031280075.1 Eubacteriales Family XIII. Incertae Sedis bacterium
TGCTGGCAAGCGGGGACATGTCGCACAAGCTCAAGGAGGACGGCCCATACGGCTTCGCGCCGGACGGGCCGGTGCACGACGCATTTTTGCAGGACTGCGTGCGGGATACGGATTTCCGGCGGCTGCTTTCCATCGACCCCGCGCTCTGCGAGCGCGCGGCGGAGTGCGGGACGCGTGCCGTCGTCATGGCGGCGGGCGCGATGGATGGGATGCGCGTCACGGGCGAGGTGCTCGCATACGAGGGGACGTATGGCGTGGGCTACCTGTCCGCCGCCTTTGCCGCGCACGGGGCGGCACCGAGCCTCCTGCCGCTGATCGAGGAGGACGCGCAGCGGCACATGGACGACCTGCGGGCAGGGGAGGATGCCTGGGTGCGCCTCGCCCGCGAAAACGTCGAGAGCGTCGTGCGCACCGGAAAGCGGACGCGGATTCCGGACGGTCTGCCAAGCGAAATGATTGACAGCAGGGCGGGGGTGTTTGTCACGATCAAGAAGGACGGGGCGCTGCGTGGCTGCATCGGGACGATCCAGCCGGTTCGCAGGAACGTGGCGGCGGAGATCCTGGAGAACAGCGTGTCTGCCGCGCTGCACGATGCGCGCTTTGACCCGGTCGCGCCGGAGGAGCTGGGCGGGCTGACGTACAGTGTGGACGTGCTGATGCCGCCGGAGCCTGCCGCCGGGCTGGAAGAACTCGACCCGGGCCGCTTTGGGGTCATCGTCAGCTGCGGGGCGCGGCGCGGGTTGCTGCTACCGCACCTGGACGGGGTGGACAGTGCGGAGGAGCAGGTGAGAATTGCGCGGGAGAAGGGCGGGATCGGTGCGGAGGAGCCCTATGCCCTGGAGCGCTTTGAGGTCGTGCGGCATGTCTGACGGGCGCGGTGCCCGGGGCGGGGCGCGAGGGGCGGCGCTGCCGAGGACGGGGTGCGGGGGTCGGCATCCATGATGGAGGCGCGCTACTATGAGAGGGCTCCGGGCGGCGTGGGCTCGGTGCGGTGCCTGCTCTGCCCGCATGGATGCCTGGTTGCGGACGGGGGGCAGGGGCGCTGTCTGGCTCGTGCGGGGCGCGGCGGTCGGCTGGTTGCGGAGAGTTATGGGCGGGTGGCAGGGCTGGCGCTTGACCCCGTAGAGAAGAAGCCCCTGCGCCGGTACTGTCCGGGCAGGACGGTGCTCTCTGTGGGCAGCTACGGTTGCAACATGCGCTGCGCGTTCTGCCAGAACTATGCCGTCTCCACCGCGCGCGCACCCACGGAGTCTATGCCCGCAGAGCGCCTGCTCGCCATCGCGCGCGAAGCCGCAGGCACAGCGGGCAACATCGGGATCGCCTTCACGTACAACGAGCCGCTCGTCGGCATCGAATACGTGCTCGACTGCGCGGCTCTGTTCAAGGAGGCGGGGCTGCGCGTCGTCCTCGTCACGAACGGGCTTGTGAACGATGCCGTCCTGGACGACCTCCTGCCCTGGGTGGACGCGATGAACATCGATCTGAAGTCTTTCGACGAGGATTTCTACGCGCGGCACGGAGGTGTGCTCGCGCCCGTGAAAAACACGATCATCCGGGCGGCGCAGCGCTGCCACGTGGAGGTGACGACACTCATCGTCCCCGGCGGGAACGACGACCCGGAGCGCATGGAAGAGCAGGCGGCATGGCTCGCGGGCCTCTCCCCTGACATTCCCCTGCACCTGTCAAGGTTCTTCCCCCGTCACAGGATGCAGGACAGGGCACCGACACCGCTCAGGACATTGGCGCAGCTCGAAGGCATCGCCCGGGCGCATCTGCGCCACGTCTATCTGGGCAACGTGTGATACGGCCGGTCGTCGCCCCTGCCGCCAGAGGCCGCCAGGCACCGCCGACACCGCCCGGTCGCCTTGACGGCAGGGTCGCCTATGGTATAATGATTTCGCAATCGAAACGCAGGTTTGCAGGACGGTAGGATTGCACACTATTACATCGGCACGACATTCTGCAGTTAACTGCCGGGGTGATACAATAGGCACTGTGCCCATTATACGAAATGAACAGGTTGAATCGTAGGTTTGCAGGCAGGAAGGAAATTCATCTCATGGTACTCACAGATTTGTTGGAACGCAATGCGGCATCGTTTCCGGACGGGACGGCGTTGGTCGAACTCAACCCGATTCACGACGACGCACGAAATCTCGAATGGCAGGAATATGCGCTCGTCGAGGCAGGTCATGCGTCGCATTACCGGCGGGAGCTGACGTGGGCGGAGTTTGACGAGCGGGCAAACCGCTGCGCAAACCTGTTGCTGGGCAAAGGGGTGCGCCGAGGCGACAAGGTCGCGATTTTGCTCATGAACTGCATCGACTGGCTGCCGATCTATTTCGGGGCGCTCAAGGCGGGGGCGGTCGCCGTCCCGCTGAACTTCCGCTATACGGCGGAGGAGATCGCATACTGCCTGGATCTGGCGGATGCGTCGGTGCTGATCTTCGGACCGGAATTCCTGGAGCGCGTCGGCGCGGTGCTGGACAGACTATCGGACGTGCGCGAGTTCATCTTCGTCGGCATGGACGTGCCGGGGTACGCGAGCAGCTTCGAGGGGCAGGTGGGCGGGTGCCCGCCGGAGCGCCCGGATTTTTCAGCAGCGGACGGGGACGATGCCGCCATCTATTATTCGTCGGGGACTACGGGCTTTCCGAAGGCGATCCTGCACACGCAGGCGAGTCTGTACTCGGCGGCGGTCACGGAGCAGATGCACCATTCGCAGGGACCGGACGACGTGTTCCTGCTCATCCCGCCTCTCTACCATACGGGCGCGAAGATGCACTGGTTTGGCAGCCTCATCAGCGGCGGGCGCGCCGTCATCCTGAAAGGGACGGATCCGCGCTGGGTCGTCGAGGCGGCGGCGAGCGAGCGGGCGAGCATCGTCTGGCTGCTCGTGCCGTGGGCGCAGGACATCCTGGACGCGATCGAGTCGGGGGCGATCTGCGTGGAGGACTACGATCTGGGGCGCTGGCGGCTCATGCACATCGGGGCACAGCCCGTGCCACCCAGCCTCATCAAGCGCTGGAAACGGCACTTCCCCCACCATGAATACGACACGAACTACGGGCTGTCCGAATCGACAGGACCCGGCTGCGTGCACCTCGGTGTCGAGAACATCCACAAGGTGGGGGCGATCGGCAGGGCGGGGCACGCGTGGGAGACGCGCATCGTCGGCGAGGATGGCACCGATGTCCCGCGTGGAGCGGTCGGGGAGCTGGCCGTGCGAGGACCGGGGCTCATGAAGGAGTACTACAAGGATCCGGAGGCGACGGTCGCCACGCTGAAGGATGGCTGGCTCTTCACGGGCGACATGGCGATGGAGGACGAGGACGGCTTTCTTTTCCTTGTCGACCGCAAGAAGGATGTCATTATCACGGGCGGTGAGAACATCTACCCCGTGCAGGTCGAGGACTTCCTGCGCGGGCTGGACAAGATCAAGGACGTGGCGGTCATCGGCATCCCGGATCACCGCCTCGGCGAGATCGCCGCCGCCATCGTGGAGCCGAAGGAAGGCATCCGGCTGACGGAGTCGGAAGTGGCCTCGTTCGCGGAGGGGCTGCCACGCTACAAGCGCCCCCGCCGCATCATCCTGGATCAGGTTCCGCGCAACCCGACAGGCAAGATCGAGAAGCCGAAGCTGCGCAAGAAGTATGGGGGGGATGCGATCGTGGCGCGGGAGATGGAGCTCGGGTGAGAGGCAAGGCTGTGGGGTCGTGGAGCTGTGAGCCCCACGACCTCCTGCCTATGCCTATGCCTGCGCCTGCGCCTGCTCGATCAGCCGCGCCAGCGTGTCCTGAAAATAGGTCAGATCAACCGGTTCGACTTCGACAGGCTTCTGCGCGTAGTCGAAGAACGCGAACAGCGTCTCTTCATCGATGGGGAAGCAGCCGTCGTCCAGGACGAGAATCCGGTCGTAGCGCCCGAAGTTGATGCGTGCGTCCACTTCATCCCACCGGAGGCCTTTCCGGAAGATCTCCTCCCAGGATGCGAGCCAGCCCGAAGTCAGGTAGAAGATCTCTTCGCTCTCGTCCAGCGCCTTCTTCCTGGCAGGATCCAGCAGGAGCTCGATGCAGTTGGCTGCCTGCGGGAGGGCGGCATTCGCGCCCCCCGCCATCCGCTGCATTTCCGGGTGGCACATCTTTCCGTACAGCAAGACGGTTTTTCCTCCGCTCTCTTGCCCCGCTTCCGCCAGCTCGCCCGACACGGTCTCCTCCAGTTTGCGGTCATCGACGTGCAGTGCCGCTTCCATGAAACGCAGCTCCACATCGTGTCCTTCGAACTGCTTCATGACCTGCGGCAGCACCCGCTCAATCTCCGGACGAAAGATGCCGCAGGCGAGGATGGTGGTGGCCATGCTCAAATCAGCACGTCCGACGACGCGGGCGTGAAGACCAGTTGCTTGTCCGTCGCCTTGGCCGTGCCCGCAAAGCGGTATCCATGGGGACCGCCGTCCATCGTGGCACCGACCACCCATGCACGGCTGTCGGCAGCCAGGTTTTTCTGTGTGACCTCCATCTTGTAGATCCCGAAGACGATGGTGTCGTCGACAACCTTGCCCTCCCCGGCGATGATCGGATGCGGGGTGCCGTCCGCCCCCACAGTCACCAGGGACAGGAATGCCGTTCCCTCCAGAACCTTCTTCATGTCATCGTTGATCTTCATAGTGAACCTCCTCACTTGTGCACCCGCAATGCGCATGGTATTTTTTCCGTACCAGCTTTGCATTACGCTATAGATAGTATTATAATATCTGCACGGTCAGGCATCGGCAAGTACGCAGTTTATCTTTATCAGGTGAGAAAAACATGAGCAGGAAAGAATTAATAGACAAGGGGGCGAAGGACGGCGCGGGCGGAGGGGGCTGCGCGGGCGGTGCCTGCACGGCAAACTGCCCCTGCATGGTGCCCTGCCCGCTCCAGAGCGCGCTCAAGCGGATTGGCGGCAAGTGGAAGATCTTGATCCTCTGCGCCCTCTACCAGGATGGTACGACGCGCTACAATGCGCTCAAACGCAAGCTGGAGGGCATTACAAACACCATGCTGGCAAGCTCGCTCAAAGATCTGGAGTGCGACGGGCTTGTGCGCCGCAGCCTCTACGATGAGATGCCTGTGCGCGTGGAATACTCCCTCCTGCCGGCCGCAGAGGAACTCCTGCCGATCCTGGGGCAGCTCGCCCAGTGGGGCAGGCAGTCATAGGTTGTCGCAGAGGTTTCCTCCGGGCTGGATCCCCTTGTTATTGCTCCGGCAGCTAAACATTGGACACAAAGCGGTGTTCAGCACACCGGCATGCAAGGCGCAAAACACAGCAATACTGGCGGTATTGCGAGGCTTTGCAACGCAGCA
>JAITHG010000006.1 GCA_031280075.1 Eubacteriales Family XIII. Incertae Sedis bacterium
TCCAGAAATTGCATAAGTACAGTGTCATCCTTTCTTCTTGATCCGTTCTAACACATTCTAACGCACCACACAAGAAAATGGTTAGAATCGGCTAGAACCGGTTAGAACCCGCATTAGCCCTCTAGCCCTTTTTCCCGATGAGCCTCGCGCCCAGCAGCGCCGTCACGGGGACGGAGAGGACGAGCGCCGTGCTGCCGGACATGCCTTTCAGCAGCTCGATGACGAGCAGGGATGTGTTGAGGGTGCGCTGCCAGGGCATCTGGTACATGAAGAGGATGAGCAGCGCGTTGATGCTGCTGCCTGCGAATGCCAGGATGAGCGTGTTTGTCATCGTGCCCATCACGTCCTTGCCGATGTTCAGCCCGGACTTCAGAAGCTGCTTCGGCGTGATGCCGGGGTCGAGCGCGTGCAGCTCGGACAGAGAGGAGGCGATGGAGACCGTCGTGTCCATCATCGCGCCTGTGGCGGCGATGAGGATGCCCGCGAAGAGGAGGTTGGGCAGGTGCAGCGATGTCCCCTGCGCGACGAAGATCAGGTCTTCCGCCTCGGGCGTGCTGAGGGTCGATACCTGTGTCAGCGCCCCGAACCCGAAGGCGATCAGCCCCGCCGCCAGCGTGCACAGGATGCAGCTTGCGCCCGCGACGGCGGTCTTCGCGCAGAAGCCGTTCAGCGCGAGCAGCGTGACGGACACGGAGAGCACGGAGCAGACGAGGGCGGCGACGATGGGATCCATGCCTTTGAGCAGCAGGGGGATGAACAGGAAGACCACGCAGCAGAGCGTGAAGGCGAGGCCGAAGAGCGCGCGCAGCCCCTTGCGCCCCCCGAACACGACGACGGAGACCACGAATAGCGCCACGAGGGCGAAGAGCGTCCCGGTGCGGCTGTAGCCTACGACGGCTCCGGTGAGGAAGCCGTCGTAGCTTGAGACGATGAGTTTTGTTCCGGGTTTTGCCGGGTAGTGCGTGAGCCGCGTCACCGCGATTTGCATCGCGACGCGCCTGCCCCTGTCCTTCCCGGTCAGGACTTCGAGCTCGAGCTCCTGTACGCCGATGGCGATCTCCGGGAAGTCCGGGTCGGGTTGGCGGGTGTCCGTAAGGACGCGGATCACGCGCGCGGTCTCATAGGCGTTGCCTTTCTGAATGTCGGCGGGCTGCGGGTAGTCGAGCCCGCTGTTCAGGAGGACGAGCGCTGCTACGAAGATTGCCGTGAAGCAACCCCACAGGATGCAAGTGATGATTCTGCTCATTTATTGCCCCATGATGAGGCGACTGATGATGAGGAAGTCCTCCGTGTCCACGGTGCCGTCGCGGTTCACGTCGTACTTGCTGCCAGGTGTCTGCTCACGGTAGTGCTTTATCGCCTCCGAGAGGTCGGCGAGCGTCACCTTCCCGTCGCCATTGACATCGGCGGCTTTGTTCTGCGAATAAAATTCTGTGGAGACCTCGCCCGCTTCGATCCGCGCTGCCACATCTTCTGCCGCACCGTTTTCGGACTTCACCGTGTCCGCGCGGGTGAGCTTCACGCCCGCCTGCTCCGCCTCGGTGCCCGCCTTCGGCTTGAAGACAAAGGCACAGACCGCCGCATAGCTGTCCGACGTGATGGCATCGGATGCCTCCAGCCCCTGGATGATGCGCGCCTTGCCGGGTGTCCCTGCCTCGACGTGGGAGAATGCCTTGTTTGCAAGACCGTCCACGCGCACGAGCTCGAGCGCGTCCTTGTCGTACTCGATCGCCGTGTCGAAAGCGTCCGCACCCACAAGCCCCTTGTAGGAGACCGTGTAGACCAGTTCTTCGTCCGACTCAAGGACGGTCTGTGCCGGACCTTCGACCTTTGCCTCTGTCTCGGCTGCAGGCTGCGCCCCCTCCCGGACGACGGTCAAGCTGTCGTAGAGGTACTTCGGTGTGGTGATCTGGTCGGTCGCCTCGTCGTACTTGAACATGTAGGTGTTGATGTCCACCTTGTCCCGTGTGGCGGTGAACTCGACGACGACCTGCTCCTTCACCACGCTCGAATCCGTCCCGAAGGCGTTGTTTGCGGGATCCGCTGAGTTCACGTCGAGGAAGGAGTAGCCGGGGGCGATCGGGTCGCCGGGCGCTACCGTGTAGTTTTTGAGCGCATACCACTTCAGCCCGCCGGCGTGTCCGCCGATCATGTAGAGGGGGGCGTTTTCCGGATCGACCGTGCCCGCGCTGTTCGTCTCGACGGCGGCTTTGTAGCCAGACTCGTCCACGAAGCCGCGCGAATAGACGTGGTCATGCCCTTGGAGTACGAAGTCCACATCGAGCTGCGCGAAGACGGGGCACCAGTATTTGCGCGCATCGACCACGTCGCTGTCCGTGATGTGGGAAGCGCCCGTGACGAGCGACTTGTGGAAGCCGACCGCCGTCCAGCGCCCCAGCGCCTTCGCCTTCGCGACTTCCCCTTCTAGGAAGCTCTTCATCTCGGCGCGTGCGCCCGCGTTGCCTCGCGCGGTCTCCAGGTTGAGCATGATGAAGGTGATGGGGCCGTAGTCGAAGGTGTAGACGATGTTCCCAAGGCTGTTCCCACTGCCGTCCTGCCCCGTCACGGCGGAGGTGGCAGGTGCGTTGATGTGGCGGTTGAAGGTGATGTTGTCATGGTTGCCCTGCACGGTGGCGATGGCGAAATTGCGGAACATGTCCGCGCCCCCGTGCGGGAAGGCACCGCCGTTCTCGAAGAGCTGCTCCCACTGGGTTTCGTTCGTGGCAGTGTCCGTGACATCCCCCGCCAAGTAGACGAAATCGGGGTTCATGCTCTGGACCTCTGCAAGCGTCGCGCCGAGCGCCTCCGCGTTCGTCGCGTTGGAGACCTGTGTGTCGGCGAGGTAGGCGAAGGTGATCGCCTCGTCCGTGTCCGGGCTGGGCGCTGTCTTGAACCTGCCGTCCACGGTATTGGGCGCGGCACCGAGTCGGTAGGTGTACGCCGTGCCGGATGCCAGACCGCTGACTGCAATCTTGTGGAAGTACTTGTTCGAAGCGCCCACAGACGACTCGCCTGTGACCGTGATGTCCTGCGCACCGGGCACGTCCGCAGTCAGCGTCACGGTCGTCGGCTGCTCGGCGACGGTCGTATAAGTGAAATTGACCTCGGTCTGCGCGTCGTCCCCAAGGTGGACGTTTGCCTGCGTCGGGGTTTTGTCAGCCTCCGGGGCAGGCTCACCGCCGCCCTCGCCGTAGGTCGCCTTTAGCTCCATGCCGAAGTAGATGTCCGAGCTGTTCGCGTCGCGGTTGTGCACATCCGCAGCGATCACGTTGTCGCCGACGATGAGATATTGCCGAAACGCGCTCAGGTCAAGTGTCACGTTTGCCCGCGTCTCCGTCGGCTCCCAGACGGCAAGGGAGGTCGTTCCCGCGCCCACAGCGCCCTCAGGCATGTTCAGACGGGAGACCTCATGTCCGTTCAGGTAGAGCACATAGCCGTCGTCCACCGCCACCCTGGCAGTGAGCGCCTCGATGTCCGCAATGTTTGTCACATTGAAATGTTTGCGAAAATAATAAGTGAGGATGGCGTTCGGGTTTGCGCGGCTCGCGACGGTCGTCCCCTCCGAGACCGCTCCAAAATAGTTGCTCCTGTCCGTGGCGGGGTAGCCCAGCGGGCCATTTCCGCTTTTCCATGCGGTGTCATCGAAGCCCTTGCTGCGGAAATCACTCGCCGCGTCGCCGAACAGGTCTGCGTCCGAATCCTCGTAGAGCCACTGGCTGTTCGCCGCGACAAGTGTCTCCTCCGTACCTGCCGCATAGGCACCGTCCACCATCTGCGGGAACAGCGCCCCGGCCACCAGCGACGCTGCCAGTGCCGCAGCTACCATGACGGCGATAAGCGCCGCCGCGACTGTCCTCTTCATCCTGACTGTTGTTTGCATCTTTTTTTCTCTCCTTTTCTGTTTTCTGTTTCCGGGGCATAGCCCTCTCCTTCAACTCTTTCTGTTCTCTGTTTCCGGGGCATTGCCCTCTCTCATCCCTGCCCCGGTTTCCGGGAGCATCGGGCGGCCGGGACGGTCGCCCTACGGTTCTCTCCTTGCCCGAGGCGCGGGCAGCAGCGCACCTTACCGCATCGACTGCCTCGGTGCACCGTCCTGTTCGGCTAGCTCCATCTGCTTGCGCCTTCTATATAGGAATACAAGCCCGAGGAACAGCACTGCGCCTGCGCACAGCCCGAGCAGCACGGCAAGCCCTGTCGGTACGCCGCCCAGCCCACCTGTGCCTTCCGCGCCCCCACTCAAGGCTGGATTGTTGCCTGCCGGGTCATCGCCACTGCCAAACGGGACTTCCTCTCCTTCTATAGAATAGGCAGGGACTAGCGCGGTGTCCCCATTCTGTGCCGTCGGGGTTTCTGCACTTTCAAATGATGCATCGCCCCCTGGCGCGCTGCTGCCTGTGGACGGATCCGCCGCAGCGACGCTCGCGCTGCCGGGGTTCGTGCCCGCGCCGGACTCCGCGCCGGTGCCTCCCACGCTGCCGGTGCCGCCCTTGCTTCCGGTGCTGCCCTTGCTTCCAGTGCTACCTGAACCTTTTCCGGTCGTGTCCTTGCCACCGGCATCCGGCTTCTGCTGGGTGTCGCCGTCGGAGCCTGCGCCCTTACCGCCGGTATCCGGCTGTTGCTGCGTCCCGCCCGGGGGGTCTGTCTCCGGGGGCTGCTGCGTGCCGCCACCTGACCCGCCTGTGTCCGGAGGTTGCTGCGTCCCGCCACCGCCCGTGCCGCCTGAGCCGACCCGCCGGATCGGGATGGTCTTGCCGACCTGGACGGTCTCGCGCTCGATCTTATCCCCTGCGACGGAGTAAAAAATGACCTCGTCCAGCACGATGGAGCTGTCGTCCTTCCCCGCGTAGGACAGATCCACCGTCGCGGCGACCGGCGCGGCAAAGGCATTGCTCCCCTGGAAAAAGCTGAACCAAGTGACCCCATCCGCAACCACCGGTCCCACGGATTGGGACGACTTGCTGTATACCGCCTTCTTCACGGCGACACCGGAGGCGCAGCGCAGCGCGAACTCGGCTCCGGCAAACGCCGCGTCGGCGCTGACCGTCAGCCCGATGCTGAAGCTGGTCTGGTTCGCCGAAAGCACCGCCTCGCCCGTGCCGATGGACACCTTTGCTCCGGTTGCACCTGCCCTGAGCAAGGGTGCCGGATCGCCGTCCGCCGTACGCGCCCCGCCATCGTTGCCATCTGCCGCAAAAACCGGCAGAAAGGCACAGAGGCTGAACGCGAGCACAAAAACAAGCACTCGCCAAGACAAGTGCCGCCCAGCCTTCCTCGCATATCCCATTCTTGCGTCTGTCTCTCCGTGCATCATTCCAAAACTCCCTTCCTGACTAGATATTGTTCCACTGCTCCTTGCCCCACTGTCCGCGCCCAATGCAGCAGACCGAACCGAACCTTTGTTGTTGTCTGTATTCTATGCGTAGATTGTTGCATTCGTATTGGGTAGAAGTAAGAAGTCTGTAAAATCAGGCAACTAGGAAGCCGAGGTGCGCAAGCGAGGATTTTTTGTGCAGGGTGCGTGCGTTTTCACAGGTTCCGCACGGAGCGTACTTGAAGTACGCGAGTACGGGTTCTGGGAAAACGTGCGTGCCATGCGCAAAAAAGACCGCTTGCGCCCTTGCGCGGGAACGTTTGTTCATGGTAGAATATTTTATGCAACAGCGTTCTTTTTTTGAACAGCATATGTACGCCCCCCTTGCAGCTCGGCTCCGCCCGTCCAATCTGGACGGCTATGTCGGTCAGGAGCACTTGCTGGGGGAGGGCAAGGTGCTGCGGCGGCTGATTGAAAGCGACCAGATCCCTTCGATGATCTTTTGGGGACCCCCTGGCGTGGGCAAGACGACGCTGGCGCGCATCATTGCGGAGAAGACTGCGTCCGAATTTGTCAACTTCAGCGCAGTTTCTAGCGGGATCAAAGAGATTCGCGAGATCATGAACCGCGCAGAGGAGAGCCGCTTCGTCGGCAAGCGCACCATCCTTTTCATCGACGAGATTCACCGTTTCAACAAGGCGCAGCAGGATGCCTTCCTCCCCTATGTGGAGAAAGGCAGCATCATCCTTATCGGGGCCACGACGGAAAACCCCTCCTTCGAGGTGAACTCCGCACTGCTGTCCCGCTGCAAAGTCTTCGTGCTGCAGCCACTGACGCAGGATGCGCTCGAACGCCTTCTGCAGAACGCTGTCACCTTCCTGAACGAGCAGGGGGACGGGGATGGAACCCTCGCGCTTGACGAGCGCTATACTGCCATCCTTGCGGGCTTTGCGAACGGGGATGCCCGACTTGCGCTGAACACGCTGGAGATGCTGGTCACGAACTGCGAGGTGCAGGACGGAAGATACGTTGTGACCGACGAGATCGTGGAGCAGTGCGTCAGCCGAAAGTTCCTTCTGTATGACAAGAGCGGAGAAGAGCACTACAACCTGATCTCCGCCCTGCACAAATCCATGCGCAATAGCGATGTGCAGGCATCCGTCTACTGGCTCGCCCGTATGCTGGAGGGCGGCGAGGATCCGCTCTACATCGCCCGGCGCGTCACGCGTTTCGCGAGCGAGGACATCGGAATGGCAGACAGCAAAGCCCTCGAACTGTGCATCGCCGCATACCAAGCCTGCCACTTTATCGGCATGCCCGAGTGCAGCGTGCATCTGACGCACGCCGTCGTCTACTGCGCCCTGGCACCGAAGTCAAATGCCCTCTACACTGCCTACAAGTCGGCCAAGGGCGACGCGCTTGAGACGATTGCCGAGCCTGTGCCCTTGGTCATCCGAAATGCACCGACAAGGCTCA
>JAITHG010000069.1 GCA_031280075.1 Eubacteriales Family XIII. Incertae Sedis bacterium
GATGGGTCTTGCCGGCACCACGCGGCCCGACGAGCAGCGACTGGGTGAGCCCACCCTGCGTTGCGGCCCATTCTATATGTTGCATAACCTGGTCGAGCTGCTTGTCCCTTGCGACAAAAAGCTGCTCCAAATCTTCATGGGGCATGAGGGACGGGGTGTAACGCAGTGTCGCTGCCATGAACTCACAACCTCTTTTTCGTTACCGCTCTGCGAGCGCGCCAGATTGCCCGCAGCGGCTCATATCGCCAAGAGCTGCATCTTGTATTCAAATCAAATCTTAGATAATGGTCGTCAATGAGCAAGCGCAGCACATCGGAAATGTGTGTGTCTTCAGGCACGTCGGCTCTTTTGTTCTTCCTTTTCTTTGCAAGCGCATCGTACATCTCCGCGTTGGGCAACGCACTTTCAGCATAGAGATCTAGGATGTCCTCTGCCAAATCTCTGTCTTCTCCATAGTAACCTTCTACTCTTTCCAGCAATGCTGCCCAATTTGAGCCAAGAGAATCAGAGACAGCGACCTCGTTCAAAAGTTTTGTAGCCGCATCCGCAGTCTCCGGTGTCGCTTGGTTCATGTCCTTGAGGTGTTTGACAAGCAGTTCGAGCACGAAGGGAATCCCTCCCGAAGCCACTGCCAATAGTTCGGCTCCATCTGTTTTTCTCCCGATGCCAATGAGCAGGCACTTCGCCATCCAACAAGCCCACTCGTTGGTGAGGGGGGGTAGATCGACCGACAACATGTCATTTATTAAACTGCTTCTGCCTGGAAGCACTTTAAGCACATGATGGAAGCCAACAGAACCAGTCAAAGCCCATCGGATGTATTCTCCCCCTTCCATTTCTCGCAAAGCGCGAAAAAATGCCATCATGTGCGCAGCAGCATCTTTCCCTTCCGTTTTCGTGATCGTTCGGATCGCATCAGGAAACTCATCCCAGACGATGAGAAGCTGTTTTTCCTTCTTCCCTAAATAGCTGCCGACGCTTGCAAGGATGCGACGCAGATGGATCATGGTTTCCTGCCCATTATGGAATTCGAAGGACAAATTGGCACCGAAAGCACCCGCGCTCATACTCTTGGTGACGCGACCGACCGACTCGATTGCTTTTTTGAGCTTCCTGTCTATTTCGGCATGCTGATGAAGTCGGCACAGCGTCAAGCCCACGAGATCTGCTGTCGTCTTCGCATCCTGAACTGTCCCTCTTACGCAGACCCATCCCTTCGGTGCCCTTGCTTCCAGCAACCGTGTTGCTGTCGTCTTGCCAAACCTGCGCGCTTCTTTTATGATGATGGAATGATACTCCAGTTCTGCCCAAAGCTTCTCCACATATCTGTCCCGCCCCACGATGTCCTCAACACGTGGCGTGCCACCGAGCATAATGGGCAGCGCCCTCACCTCCGGCAGACTGTCTACCTGCATTGATCGTCCCTCCCGTCATCGCCAAGGTGCTCCTTGCTGGAGTGCGCCCGGCATCCTGCAAACCATACGTCAATTTCTCCGTACAACCAGTCTAGCATTGCTTCCTCTACCTGTCAAGACTGTACGTCCATTTTGCCGTATGATTCTACGTGAAATTTTCCGTATATTTATTGCTCCGCCAGCCGCAACCGCCCGCGCTCTTCCACAAAGACCTGCGCCGCGAGCCTCCCCGCGACGACCGCGTCGAAGCGAGCGCGGTTGTCTGCCCCCATGCGCTCGTGCCCCAGCCTGCGCCCTGCCTCGGCGACCAAGTCCTCCCTGCCGATGCTTAGGGATTCGCGCAGAACCAACTTCATGGCATTCACGATCTCCTCTTCACAGATCTCCTCCACGGTGCGGTCGCCGCGTCTTGCCGTGCGCCGAGCCAGCTGCCAATCTTCTGGCTTGACACCGTCCCCCCAGACGAAACCCGCTGCGTCGACGTGGAACGAGCGCCGGATGAGGGTTGCAAGCTCCCCTTGCTTGACCGCGCCCAGTCTCGCATAGCCGCAGCGCTTGTACAGGATCGTGATCAGCCTCTCAAGCAGCACCGGTCCCTCGGCGGACAGGATCTCGCCAACACCCTTGCAGATCACGGAGCTGGCTGCGTGCAGATGCTCCAAGGTTCGCTTGGGGTAGACGGGTTCCGTCGATGCCGGGACGAAGGCTGTCGGTTCGACTGCTGCTCCTTGGGCTGTCGGCACAGCGGACGCGCCCGGGGCAATCCGCCCCTCTGCTGTAATCGGCTCTGCCGCCGTTGCGCCCGCATGCTCCTGCCCTTGCCTGCGCTCTGCTGTCAGGACATCGACCAGCCTCGGCGCTTTCCCGCGCCCGTCCGCATAGGGCGGCGCGCCCTCGATGGCTTCCACGATGCGCGCCAGCTCGCCCGCGCGATCCCGCACCCATCCGGGCAGCCAGACCCGCACGACGGACGGCCAGCCCTTGAGATCCCGCAGCAGTTCGGAGATGCCGTCCCGGTCTGCCACAGTCGGGCGCGCATGCCAGACCTGCGTGTCCAGGAGGATGGCGGTGCGCCAATTCGATTCGCCTTGTTTCTTGACAGCTAGATCAATCTTGAAATCCGTCAGCCCAAGCCCTGCTTCTACGATGTATCCGGATGCCCGCAGGGCGGCGGACAAGTCCTTTGCAAACCAACCGCCGGGGGCTGCTTGTGCTGCGCCGTGCTGCCCATCAGCGGAGTCATGCCCGCCCGCACTGGACAGCCCGCTCGCATCGCCCTGCCCGCCGGCACCGTGCAGCCCATTCGTCCCACTGCTATGCCCATCCGTATCACGGGCCTGCCCGTCCGCACCACCCTGCCCCGCACCCGACGCAGCAGCAAACTCCAGATACCGCTTCAAGTCATGCACGCCCTTCGCGCCCGTGCGCGCCAGATTGATGTCCTGCGGGTCGAAGGACGTGAAGACTACCACCTGCTTCCGGGCGCGGGTCACGGCGACATTCAGCCGCCTTTCCCCGCCGATCACGTTCAGCGGTCCGAAATTCAGGGGAAGAACCCCCGTTTCCGGATCCTTGGAGAAGGCGAGCGAGAAGAGGATGAGGTCGCGCTCGTCCCCTTGCACGTTCTCGAGGTTCTTGACGAAGAGCTGCTTGCCCGGCTCATCTTGCAGCGCCGCCTGCAACAGAAGGTCGTCCGTGTTCTCCAGAAGATCCAAGATGAGGTCGCGCTGCTGGATGTTGAAGCAGACGACACCGATGCTGTCCCCCTGCGTGCCGGGGTCGTGCAGTCGGCGCAGGATCTCGTCCACGACCGCCTGCGCCTCGACCGGGTTGGTTCGATCCCTGCCCCGCCCGAATGTCCCGTCCACACGGCACAGGCGGATCGCCCCTTCCTGCGGCTGGACGGGCGAAGGCAGCGTCACCAGGCGATTCTCGTAGTACTGCCCGTTCGAAAAGGCGATCAGCTGCTCGTCGCGGCTGCGGTAGTGCCACGACAGCCACATCTGCGGTAGACCCGACTCGACCGCCTCGCTGAGAATGCTCTCGAGATCCTCAACATCGGCACCGTCAGCACCATCCGCGCCGTCAGCGCCCACCGCTGCCCCGACTTCCATGATCCTTGTCGGCGGCATCTGCCTCGAGTCCCCAGTGATCACGACGGAACGGCCGCGACCCATGGCACCGACCGCCTGCGGCACGCGGATCTGGGATGCCTCGTCGAAGACGACGATGTCAAAGCGGAGCCCTTCTGGATCCAGAAAATGTGCCACCGCGCCCGGACTCATCAAAAAACAGGGGCAGAGCGAGAGCAGCGCCTGCGGGTAGTCATGGGTGATTTTCCGAAAACTCATGCCGCCCCGCTTGCGCTCGATCTGCCGGATCAGCGAACCGACCTCCCCGACCGCCCGGTCTGCCCGGAACGGGCGCTGCGCAATCATCCGCGCTGCCCCCGCCGAGACCTCCATCGTCCGGAGCTGCGCGACAGACGCATTGAACGCTTCGACTGCCAGCATTTGCGCGTGGGCATCGAAACGATCCAGCGCCCCCTCCCGCCTGCGTTCCTTGAAGGAAGCCTCCGCGATGCCGCGCAGAAAGACGACCTCCAGCGCATCGAGCGGAAAGGCGCAGCGTGCGAGCCTGTCGGCCAGATCCGTCGCGCCCAGACCGCACAGTGCGTCCAGGCAAATCCTCAGCGCCAGGTGGCGCTGCAGCTGAAGGTCGCCTGTCTGCTCCACATCGGCCAGCCAAAGCCCTTCATCGTGCGCCCATGCGCCCAGCCAGTCCCTGCCGCAGAGCCACTGCCCGACGGTGATATCGTCCGCGCCGAGCAGACCGAGCCAAGCATTCCATGCGCGGACGGTCTCGCCCAGGATCTCCAGCCCAACCTGTGGCATCCCGGCAGCGGCGACGGCATCCCAGACATCCGGGGCAATGCCGTGCAGCCAGACGGCATCCTGCGCGACCATGACCGCCTGGTCGAATTGTTCCAGCGCGCGCGGGTCATGCGGCTGCCAGCCCTGCGGCAAAACCAGCCCCATGATCCGCTCCGCCGCGCCCCGCAACACCGCAGAGGCATCGCGCACGGACGCTGCCTCCAGCAGCACGTCCAGCAGCGCCGATCCGCCTAGGTACATGACGGCAGGGACGAGAGGGCTGACCGCCTCGCGGATCCGCTTTTTGCGCCACTCCCGGAACAGCCGCTTCTGGTCGAGCAGGCGCACCCGGCTGATCCACGCGTCCAGTTCCGGGAGGTCGATCAGTTCGGGGCGTACTGCCAACAGAAAGACCCCGTGGCGCTGCACGAGTTCCTCCAGCCCCTTCCGGACGGTGGTCACCGCGTCCCGCCAGCCTGCGCGGTCGATGTAGGGAAGGTGCCCGGTGCCCGGCAGGACACCTTCCGACTGCGCCCGAAGCAGTCCGACCAATCGATCCAGGGCAGACCCCGGAGAAAACCTGCCCAGCATCTCCTGCCACACCGGCTCCAAGGACAGCAGGGCACTGTGCGCCCCTGTCAAGGCAGTCAGGCAGGTCGCCAGCCGCTCCGCCACGGCAGGCGCGGCAGCCTTCCCCCCACAGAGGATCCAGGGCGATCCGGCGTGCAGCCCCACCCCTGTGGCAAGGCTTCGAAATTCCGTCAGCAGCGCTTCGAGCCGGCGCAGGTCGCCTTGCCCGATCATAGGGGCATCCGGGATCCAAGCATCCCCATGCCCGAGATTCTGGACAAGCTCGTAGGCGCTCCAGTAGGAATGCCCCCATCCATTCCTGCGGTGCACGCGTGGCGGGTAGTCCCGCAGCGTCCGGAACGCCGCACGGAACTGCGCGCCCGCCACCGCATAGGCACCTTGGTCGCAGCAGGAGACCGCCTCCAGCGAGCGTTTCAGCTGCCTGCGTATGTCGTTCATCGAGGTGTCCGAGCCGTATAATGACAAGGTGAAGCGCCCGATCCCGATCTCGTCCAGCCGCCGCCCCACGACTTCGAGCGCGACTTCCTTTGCCGCGACAAAGAGAACCGTCTTGCCCTGCCCGACCGCCCAGGAGATGAGGTTTGCGATGGTCTGCGACTTGCCCGTGCCCGGCGGCCCCTCCAGGACGAACGACCGACCGCTCACCGCCTGGTAGATCGCCTTCATCTGCGAGCCGTCCGCCGCGATGGGCAGACGCATGGATTCTTCGTCGAAAACCGTGGGGGCGTCGTCCAAGTCCTGCCGGAAGGTCTCGCCGGGGTGATTCACCAAGTGCTCCACCACAGGGCTTTGCATCAAGGTCTGCCAATTCTGATCCAAGTCCTTCCAGATTTGAAACGTGGAGAATTTCAGGATGGCGAGAGAGCAGGTCTCGTCCACGCGAAAGGGAAGCCCCGCATCGAGCAGCTTCGCGCGGATCTCCGCAAAGACGGCATTCATCGCGATGCCGGACTCATCTGCAGCGGGGTTTGCAAGCGCATCCAGATCCAGTCCCTTCGTCGAGCGGAGCCATTCCAGCAAGCAGAGGTTTGGCTGCGCGGTCTCGCCCCCGTCGAGTTTGATCCGGTAGTTCCCGGTCTTCGCAAAGCCGGTGAGCCTGACGGGGAGCAGGAACAGCGGCGCCCGGCACTCGCCGCCCTTCTCGCGTGGATGCACCAGCGAGCCGAAGGCAAGGTACAGATAATTGCTTCCGGTCTCCTGTTCCAAAGTCTTCGCTGTGCGCTGCATCAGCTGGAGCTGCCGGTGGTGTTTTATGCCGTCCAAATTTGTATAAAGGTATTTCTGTGAACGGAACAGCTGCCTCGCCTGATCCGAAAACACCTCGTCCACCACCCGCTTCCCGAGCGCTGCCTCAGCGAACTCCGTGTCCGCCCACCCTGCCAGCCGCAGCGTCGCCCCACCGTGGACGGCATCGTCGATCTCTGCGAGCATGCCGCCCGGCACGACAAAATCCAGCACTCGGCTGTTTTTCGGCAGGTTCAGCAGCGGGTTTCTAAGGCTCAGGTCGAGCAGGTCGCGCTTCCAGTTGCGAAAGCGCGCCGGTGCGTCGTCGGTGAACTCGATGCGCCCGGTGACGACCTCCTCCGGTTCCCGCCAAGCGCTGAGCCTGCGGAGAGCCGCGAAGCGGACGAAGGGGCGCGCCTCCCGCATCCCGTCCTCTGTCATCGGGAGCAGACCGTCCTCCCCGATGCCGGCGAGCGGCAACACGCGGTCTATGCGCGCCCGCTGGATGTCTGCCATGCACCGCAACTGGGAGAAGAGCGCCCGCACATAGGCGGCTCCTGCCTGGGTCGCCTTCTGAAACCCCATGCTGCCCACCCCGCTCCCGATGCCCGTCATCTCAAGCGGGATGATTGCCCCGGATTCGATGAGGTTTGCGATGGTGTTCGCGTCGGAGACGAGCGCGGACGCGCCGAATTCCCCGGTTGTATAAAAACCCGGGAAGGCGTGGCCTGCGGTGAAGAAGACCACCGCCGAAAGCCCCGCTGCCTCCAGGCAGGCGGCATATGCCACGGACAGGTCGATGCAGGTTCCGAAACGGTCGGTCAGCACCTGCTGGGCCGTCCGCACCTTCTGCCCGGTCGCCTCGAAGGAGGCAGGGGGGCTGATGTAGGTGATCTCGAACGCCCGCATGGCTTCGTAGACCGCGCCGGCGATCTGCTCCGCCCGCTCCTTGCCGGACTGATACCCGTCGATGGAACCGCTCCCCGTCCTGCGCTGCAGCAGGTCGGAAGCCGCCCGCAGCACCGTCGTGACAGGGGCGGTGTTCGGCTGCACGAAAGCAGCGATATGGTGCTGCAACCCAGGCAGGTTGAGGAATTCGTTGGCAGCGCTGACCTCGACCGCCAGCGAGAGATGGGGACCGATCTGCGTGGGGAACCGATCCTCGTGGGCGTTCTGATGCCCCGATATCCCGGGATCCGGCGCTTCGGGATCCCCCTGCTTCCCTGTACCTGCGAAGCCTGCCCCTGCCAGATGCAACGCCAGCACGCCGGTCCGAAGCTCCCGCCCGTCCATCATGGCAGCGCTCAGTTGTGCGAACTGGCGGGGATGGTCGAGAACGACCTGCGCGCCGGGTTCCGTGCTTCCCAAAACCGTGTGCTCCGCCCGGACGTGCTGCCCGCCCAAGGTCAGCTCGGCGCAGAGCGTCATCTCCGGCAAAGCCGCCTCCCCCTCGTTCCGCAGGACAACCCTGCGGATGAACGGGACACCTGCCGAGACCAAGGCAGGGTTGACATGCGGCTGAAACTCGATTTTGACTAGGACGCCGTCCCGCGCCTGCTCGATGATGTCATAGATCTGTAGCTGTGTCTGCGTCCCCGGCATCCCGACCTCGTTTTCAATGAAACCTGTGTAATGGCTTCCCTCCCCCTGATTTCATTATACTATTACTCCGGCAGTGAAATACAGAGTATCGTACCGGTTCTCTTGACAAAAGAAAGCCGTCTACACCTTTTGCTTTGCCTTCGATCTCCGCCAGGCGACCAAGGCAACGCCACCAATGAGCAGAATGATTGCAACCACGAGCGCCAAGCCCATTATCTGCATCCCGCTGATTGCAGGGCTTGCGTCAACATCCTGCACGCTGGGCGCGCCGCCGCCGCCTTCGGCTGGACGGTCGGCAAGGCTCTTGTGGTTCGCCTCCCAATCGAAGCGCTTGTAGAGAATGTCACCTAGAATAAATTATTCCATCATGGGCGCACCCCCACAATAGATGCGCACAGACCGGCTACCAACCGCATGGCAGCCATGGCGACTCACTCCTCTCGAAATCGAAACTACTTGCTTAATTACACCCGTATTATTTTGACTTGCCAATCGAACTCAAAATAACGCAAATGGCATACCCCTTCCCCCAATCAGCCCAGCCGCCCCCGTCCAACCCGCCGCCCATGCACCCCAAAATAGACCGGCAGCATGGCAAACAGCAGACAGGCGACCAGCCCATACATGCTTCGGAACCCGAACGTCCCGATCAGCCAGCCGATCAGATATCCGCCGAGCCCTGTGCCCACGTCCAGGCAGATGTAGAACGTGGAGATCGCCATGCCCATGCGCTGCGGCTCGGCCAGGCGCACCACGACGTTCTGCAGCACGGACATCAGCGTCCCGTAGCCGAAGGCGAGGCAGACGGCGGCGAGCAGCAGGACGAAGCCGCCGCGCGCGACCGCCAGCAGCACATAGCAGACACCGAAGAAAGCGATCGCCGGATAGAGGACGACGTTTTCGCCGCGCCGGTCATAGAGCTTGCCCGCCAGCGGTCTGCTCGCGAAAAGCCCTGCAGCATAGACGAGGAAGAAGAGCGACGAGGCTTCGGTGAGCCCGATCTCCTTTGTATAAGCGTTCGTGAAGGACAGGATGCCGGAAAAGGCGATGCCGCCCGCAAACATGACCATCGACACCGGGACGACCCGCTTCTCCACCATCGACCAGAGACCGCGGTG
>JAITHG010000109.1 GCA_031280075.1 Eubacteriales Family XIII. Incertae Sedis bacterium
GTCCGCCTCGCACAGCCCGCCTACATATTCCTTGGCGATTTCAAGTGCGATGTCGTCGCTGCGCCCCATGGCAGAAGGCCAGCCGCCCCGGCAGGTGAGGAACGCCAGCCGCTGGTAGTCAATACCTGACTTTTGCCCATGCACTTCTGCCGTACCATCCGCCACATCCTTGAGGGAGACGGTGCCGTTTGACTCACCGGACTCAAACAATGTCATTGGCTTCATCTCCACAGGGGACATGCGCCCAATGCCGGTGTAAAGCGATGTGGCATCCGATGGCGTGGCGGTGCCAGTCAAAATATACAGCCCCGGCTCGTTCCGTTCGTTGATGTCCGTGCGCACCGCGTTCCAGATTTGCCTGATCGTCTGCCACTCGTCAATCAGGCGGGGGGGATTGCCCTCCAGCAGCAGGGAAATGTCGTTCTCGGCAATCTGTCTGTTGGCTTCCAGCTCCTTCGCGTCCTGCAGATCCAGCACGCTTTTTGCAAACTGTTTGGCGGTTGTCGTCTTCCCGCACCATTTTGGTCCTTTGATCACAACGCCGCCTGCCAGCTGCAGTTTCTGCTCGATGATTGCGTCGACCATCCGCTTCCTGTACGCCATTGTCAGCCTCCTCGCATCCCGCGTTGATGCTGCTGCGCTGTCCCCTGTGCATTGTTGCCCCGCCTTTCTTTTTTACTATTTTACTACGAAAGCGGGCTGGTTTGCCAGAGGGGTGGCTGTCTTTAGAGACCTGGTATTAGCTCTACCAGGAACACCACGGCGCAGGCGACCAGTGCCACGGTGATGAGGCTTTGCCGCAGCCAGGCTAGTGCGAGTGCCGCTGTGAAGCCTGCGAGCGCCGACCAGAGCGAGTCCGTCACGTAGAGGATGCCCGGGAAGACCATGACCGCCAGCGTCACGTAGGGGACATAATGAAGAAAGGATCGCACGAAGCCGTTCGTTATCTCCTTGCGGAACAGCGTGAGCGGCAGCGCGCGAACCAGGTAGGTCACGCCTGCCATCACCGCGATATAGAGGAGCAGGCGACCGTTCATGTCCTGCCCTCCTTCCCTTCTTTTGCGGCTTGCTGCCTGGGAAGGTCGCCGCTGCCAATGCCGCCCGGCTTCCCTCCTGCACCTTCCCGAACCGGGAAGAGCCATGCCGCTATGCCCGCGATCGCCAGCGTCAGCAGGATGATGCGAAAGCCGGGCGATATCTCCCGCAACACGGGCGTGTAATAGAACAGTGCGCCTGCCGCCATGGAGGCGGCTACCGTGCCCAGGATGCGCCGGTCGCCGCGCGCCGGCGGGAGGATGATGGCGATGAACATGCCGTAGAGCGCAATGTTCAAGGCGCTGAGCAACCTGCCCGGCAGGATGCCGCCCATCAGCGCGCCCAAGAGCGTCCCGCCCACCCAGCCCGGGTGGGCGACCATCATGATTCCGAACGTGTACCAGGGATTCAGCCTGCCCGGCACCAGGACGGATAGCCCGAAGATCTCGTCCGTCACCCCGCCTGCCATGACGGCACGCTTCAGGAACGAGGTCTCCGGTGCGATTCGCTGAGAGAGCGCGAAGGACATCAGGCAGTACCGCAGGTTGATGACGAGCTGCATGAGAGCCATCTCCAGGAGCGGAGCCGCTGCGGCAATGACGGACAGGGCGGCAAACTGCCCTGCGGACGTGAAGTTGAGCGCCGAGGTGAGCGTGGTGAAAAAGGCGGGCATCCCCGCCCCGCTCGCCGCAATGCCGAAGCTGAACGAGACGACGATATAGCCGAGGCAGACGGGGATGCCGTCCCGCAGCCCCCGCGCACAGCAAGCCGTCGCCCTGTCTGATTGCAAGTCCATCCAGTTCCCTTCTTCAACACATGCAATGAAATAACCAATGGGCAAATCGCCCTACCTATGAAAGCACAGAGGGACGCTTGCCGTCAAGTGGCAAGGGCAATTATATGGAAGCAATACGGCCCGGCAGGCACGGATAAGCGGCGATAACTAGCGTTTTTTAGGCACTTATCGCCGCATATATTTCTCCTCTTGCATTCACATCCAGTTCATGTATAATAATTCATATTGAAATATCAACGCATACGCGCATTCTTGTGCGGATGTGCACATAAAGGATGAAATGGATATGCGGCGATAACTATGCTTTTTTTGGCACTTATCGCCGCATTCACAGGAGGAAGCATGAAGACGACACTGATTGGACGCGCAAAGGAGCGGTCTGTCTTGCAGAGCTGCATGCGCTCGGGCAAGCCGGAGTTTGTCGCGGTCTACGGCAGACGGCGCGTCGGGAAGACATTCCTTGTGCGGGAGCTGCTTGGACAGGACTTCGTATTCTATGTTTCCGGCATCCTAAACGCAGACAGGCAGACACAGATTCAGAATTTCAATGCCGAACTCGCAGAGCGCGGAGCAGCTTTCCCTCCGGCAGACAACTGGATGGATGCCTTCTCCAATCTGGCGCAATGGATCCGGACACAGGGCAGGGATGGGAAGAAGGTCATTTTCTTGGATGAGATCCCCTGGATGGACAGCCCGCATTCGGGATTCATTCCCGCACTGGACCACTTTTGGAACAGGCACGTGTCCACCATGAAGGATGTGCTGCTGATCATCTGCGGGTCTGCCACATCCTGGATCATTGACAAAATCGTAGACGACAAGGCCGGACTGCACAACCGGCTGACGCGCCAGATCCATCTTGCTCCTTTTACGCTCGGGGAGTGCGAAGCGTTCTACCAACAGGCCGGCATCGCGATGACGCGGTACCAGATGGCAGAGGCATACATGATTTTTGGAGGCATTCCATATTACCTGAGCTTGATGGAGCCTAGGTTCAGCCTGTACCAAAACGTCGATGCCATGTATTTCGCGCAGGGCGCAGAACTCAGGGGCGAATACGACAACCTCTACCGTGCGCTGTTCAAGAATGCAGAGGGGCATATGCGGATCGTAGGCGCGCTCGCATCCAATGGGCGTGGACTCACAAGGGCGGAGATCGTCGCCACCGCGAAGCTGTCCGAAGGAGGAAGGCTCAGCGGGACGCTGGAAGAATTGTCCGGCAGCGGATTCATTCGCGCCTACCGTTCCTATGGACGGAAGCAACGGGACAAACTCTACCAGCTTACAGATGCCTTCACGCTGTTCCATCACAGGTTTGCCGGAAAGCGGGATGCCTACAACGAAAACTACTGGCTGCAGTTCAGCGCAACGCCCGCACACAACGCATGGAGCGGCTATGCCTTCGAGCAGGTCTGCCTGCAGCACATCCGGCAGATCCAGCAGCGTCTCGGCATTTCGGGCAT
>JAITHG010000198.1 GCA_031280075.1 Eubacteriales Family XIII. Incertae Sedis bacterium
CTATCGAGCCGGTCGTGACACCGGACGAGGGCTTCCGCCCGGGCGGAAGCGGGGCAGGCGTTCCGGGATCAGTCTCTGCCTGCCCTGACTTTGTCGAGGTGTATGGCCAGGAGCGCGCCAAGCGCGCCCTCCAGATCTGTGCAGCGGGCAGGCACGATCTGTCGATGATCGGACCGCCCGGATCGGGGAAGACCATGCTGGCGCGCCGCATGCCGTCCATCCTCCCCGAGCTTGGCTATGACGAGATGCTGGAGATCACGAAGATCCACAGCATCGCGGGCGAGCCGCTGCCGGACGGCATCGTGTCAGAGCGCCCCTTCCGCGCCCCGCACCACTCCGCGACCGTGCAGGCTCTCGTGGGCGGGGGCAGCCGCCCGAAGCCGGGGGAGGTGTCACTGGCGCACATGGGCGTGCTCTTCCTGGACGAGCTGCCGGAGTTTGCACGCCATGCGATCGACGCGCTCCGGCAACCCCTCGAGGACGGTTTTGTCACCATCTCGCGCGCCACGTCGAAGCAGCGCTACCCGAGCGACCTGATCCTCGTCACGGCGATGAACCCCTGCCCTTGCGGCTACTTCGGACACCCCGGCAGGGAGTGCGCCTGCAGCGAGGGTGCCCGGCAGCGGTACTTCTCGAAAGTGTCCGGTCCCCTGCGCGACCGCATCGACCTGAGCATCGACATCGGACCCGTGGAGTTTGCTTCGCTCACCGCCCCGAGGCCGACGGACAGCCTGACCTCGGCGCAACTGCGCGAGGGCGTGCTGCGCGTCAGCCGGATCCAGGCGGAACGGTACCGGGGGGAGGGCACCCGGTGCAATGCACAGCTTTCGCCAGCCCAGATCGAGCGCCACTGTGCGATCGACGCGGCATCAGAGCGCATGCTGGAGGCAGCCTACAATAAATACGGACTGAGTGCGCGCGCCGGCAACAAGATTCGCCGGGTGGCGCGCACGATCGCCGACCTTGACCGCTCCGAAAACATCCGTGCAGAGCATCTCGCGGAGGCAATCAGCTACCGCGCACCGAGTTGTTTCGCATGAAAAGACCGACAAACACGTCCTTGAAGTCACTGTTTTTTTTGACCGGCTCATAAAAAAGAATTTCTACTAAACAATTGTGACTTGCCTGTTGACAGGGGGAAGTTGACTATATACAATGTAGTACATACTATGGACGCGGACGTGCGTTTATATAACGAATGAAAGTTTTGGTCGAGGTTGGAGACGAATATGATGGCTGGATGGATGCGCCTGTACGGGGCGGAGCGACGCGGGAGCGTCTTGGAAAGCGATGCTGTTTGACAAACTGACGCGGGGCGCGATATCCGACATCATCATCGAGCGGATCACGGATGCGCTGGTCAGCGGCGAGCTGAAGCCAGGTGACAAGATCCCCACGGAGATGGAGTTCTGTGAGTTCCTTGGCGTGAGCCGCAACTCTGTCCGCGAGGCGCTCAAGGTGCTTGTTGCCTTCGGGGTCTTGGAGATCCGCCGGGGGGAGGGCACGTTCATCGCGCAGGAGTTCACGCAGCAGCTACTCAACCCGATGATCTACGGCATGCTGCTCGCCGAGAAGTCTGCAGAGGATATGGTCGAGTTCAAGAACTCCAACCTTCTGTCCATCATCGTCCTCGCGGTCAAGAAAGGCAACGAAGAGGACGCAGCCCACTTGCATACACTGGTCGAGCTGCTCGCCCACGAATTTTACAATAAACCGTTTGACATCGATGAGCTTTATGCCTGCAGTCAACGGTTTTATTCTTTCTTGGGAAGGATTACACGAAATCCGATCATGATCCAGCTGAACGAAATGGTCATCAAGCTTTCCAAGTATTCGCGTATCAAGGCGCTGGTAGCCGCCGTGGAGACCGGGCAGGAGGATCTGCTGCTTTCCACCTACCGCGAGATTGCCACCATCATAAAGGAAAAGAACAGGGACGGGGTCTACGATGTCATCGACCACGTGCTTCGGGTATGGGACAAACTGCTCAGCATCCCTGCCCCTGCAGAGGTTGACTGAGGCGCTTTGGGGAGCGCGGGGGCGGGGTCTCGCGTCCGAAAAACCTTGTTGGAACCGTTGGCGCTAGGACAAATGCATAGAAAGGAGGAGATATCACCCGCGCAGTCTGCGGCTTTGAAAGGAGCTTAGGAAGAATGCAACATTGGGCGGAGAAGGCTATTGTAAATCGCAAAGGGAAGGAATGAAGCGAATTATGGCAACTGAACTGCAAAAGACAATCAAACTCAGGGACTACTTCATGCTCGGCTTCGGCTCCATCGTCGGTGTCGGCTGGGCCGTCTCCCTGAACGGATGGGTCGCGAGCGGCGGCGGTGTCTTTGTGGCCATCATCGGCTACGTCATCGCAACGCTCATGATGATCCCCATCGGTCTCTGCTACGCGGAGCTTACGCCCGCCATGCCCGTCGCCGGAGGCGCAGTCGCCTTCACGAGCAGGGCATTTGGCACAGTCCCCTCATTCATCACGGGATGGTTCGTCATCCTGGCTTACGCAAACATCCTCCCTTGGGAGGCGATCAACATCAACAACATCCTCACTCTCCTCTTCCCGGCACTGAACGGCGGCAGCCCGCTGTACAACGTGATCGGATCGGACATTTTCCCCTTGGCATTATTGGTAGGCGTGCTTGTTTCCCTCATCGTCGTGTTCATCAACTGGAGAGGGACGCAGGTCGCCGTAAAATTTCAGACATTCTGTACGTACCTGATCCTGATCGCGGGTGCGTTCGTCATCATCTTCAGCCTGCTGAAGTTCAACCCCAACAACATCACGCCGCTCTACCAGGCGGCAGAGGATGGAAAGCACAGCAGCTTCCCTGGCGGGCTCATGGTCGTCCTGGCGATGGCACCCTTCTTCCTGGCGGGTTTCGACACGATCCCGCAGGGTGCCGAGGAAGGCTCGGAAGGTCTGAACTTCAAGAACCTCGGCAAGGTGCTGCTCGGCTCAGTCCTGTCTGCAGGCGCATTCTACGTCCTCATCCTCTTTGCGGCCGGCTCCGCCATGCCGTGGCAGGAATTTGCGGCGCTGCCCAAGCCCGCAGTTTCCACCATGTTCACAGGGCTCTATCCGAACGCCCTCGGAACCTTCCTGTACTGGCTCACCATGATCGGTGCTCTCGCGGGTCTGTTCACGACGTGGAACGGCTTCTACATCGCAGGTGCAAGGCTCGTGCTCGGCATGGCGCGCGCGCGTCTGCTGCCTGAGTTCTTCACGAAGATCCACCCGAAGTACGGCACGCCCATCGGCGGAAACATCGTCTGCGCGGTCTTCACCTTCATCGGCCCATTCCTAGGCACGAACATGATCGACCCGCTGACCATCGTCGGATCGTCGGCCTTCATGGTCGGATGGTTCTTCACGTCGGCATCCGCATTCAAGCTGCGTGTGACCGAGCCGGACATGAAGCGGCCCTTCCGCATGCCCGGCGGCAAGTTCATGGCCATCCTCGGAGCTGCCATCTCTGTCATCTTGTTCGCGGTCACGGTCATCCCCAGCTCTCCGGGTTTCATGTCGAAGGTCGGCATCGGCTACCTGCTCGGCTGGATCGCCCTCGGCGCGATCTTCTTTGTCGCTTCGGGCAAGTACCGCAATGCCATCAGCGAGGAGGAACGGCTCGCGTCGCTCTTCCAGGCGATCAAAAAAGACTGAGCGGGCGCAAACGCGTCGGCACAGCCGAGGCACACTTGGTATAATACAGGTGTCCCCCACGCGGGACGGAGGGAACGACCTGTATATTAAAGAAGGAACTTGAAGGAACAAAAGGAGGAAACAAGATGCTACTCAAAGAAGCAAATCTGACCGCTGAGAAGGTGAGGGAACTGACGCAGACCTACATGGTCGAGACCTACGAGCGCTTTCCGTTCGTGGCGGAGCGCGCCGAAGGGATGTACCTCTACGACGAGAACGGGACGGGCTGGCTCGACTTTTACGGCGGCATCGCCGTGAACAGCATGGGCAGCTGCCATCCCAAGGTCGTCAAGGCGGTGCAGGAGCAGGTCGCGCAAGTCATGCACACCTTCAACTACCCCTACACCGCGCCGCAGGCTCTGCTCGCGAAGCTCATCTGTGACACGCTCGGCTTCGACAAGATCTTCTACCAGAATTCAGGCACGGAGTCCAACGAGGCGATGATCAAGATGGCTCGCAAGTACGGCGTGGACAACTTCGGCCCGAACCGCTACCACATCGTGACGGCGAAGAACAGCTTCCACGGGCGCAGCTACGGCGCGATGTCCGCGACAGGTCAGCCGGACAACGCCTGCCAGCTCGGCTTCAAGCCCGTCGTCCCCGGCTTTACCTATGCCGACTTCAACGACCTTGAGTCCTTCAAGGCAGCGGTCACGGACGACACCATCGCCATCATGCTCGAGCCCATCCAGGGCGAGGGTGGTGTCATCCCCGGTACGGTCGAATTCTTCCAGGGCATCGAGAAGCTCTGCCGCGAGAAGAACATGCTCCTGCTCATCGACGAGAT
>JAITHG010000249.1 GCA_031280075.1 Eubacteriales Family XIII. Incertae Sedis bacterium
CTGCTTCGCACAGCGGGCATCCCGTGGCACCTGGTCGGGAAAGGGACGAACCTCATCGTGCGGGACGGCGGCATCCGGGGGGTCGTTCTGCACATCGGCGATGCGTTTTCGGGCATCGAAATCGGGGAAGGCAGCTTGGTCACGGCAGGCGCGGGGGCATCCCTCTCCGCAGTCGCGAACGCTGCTGCCGATGCGGGGCTCGCTGGGCTGGAGGCACTTTCGGGCATCCCCGGCAGCGTCGGTGGGGCACTGTTCATGAACGCAGGAGCCTATGGGCGTGAGATGTCGGACATCGTCCACTCTGCCCATGTATACGACATTTTTAACGATAATATAATTACCGTAAACAAAGAGAAAATGCGCCTCGGCTACCGCGTCAGCGCCTTCCAGGAGACTGGTGGCATCCTCCTGCATGTCACAATGGCGCTTTCGGCGGACAGTCCGGGTGCCATCCGGGAACGGATGCGCGACTACCGCGCACGGCGCGACGGCAAACAGCCCATGGGGCAGCCGAGCGCAGGAAGCTTTTTCAAGCGACCGGAAGGTGCATACGCCGGGCAACTGATAGAGGAAGCGGGGCTGAAGGGCGCACGGCAGGGCGGTGCCAGCGTCTCGGAAGTGCACGCCGGCTTCATCGTCAACGACGGGGATGCGAGCGCGGCAGATGTGCTCCTGCTTATGGCGCGCGTGCAGCAGACGGTTTTCGAGCAGAGCGGCATCCACCTCGAGCCCGAACCGCGCATCATTGGGGAGGATGCAGGATGACAAGGCGGCACCTTGCACAGCCTGCACTCGCCCTGCTGCTTGCCCTTGCCCTCGCCTGTTCGCTTCTCCTCTCGTCCTGTGAGGAAAGCGAGAAGGTGCAAAAGCGGACAAGCTCGATTTCGGATGCTTCCATCATCAGGGCGTTCGAAGAAGTCCTGCTTGTGCCGCGCTCGGGAAAGGACTACCCCGACCGGATCAACGAATACCTCATGCGGCACGGCAAGGAGCTCGGGCTCGACTGCAAGACGGACAAGGTGGGCAATGTCATCATGGATGCCCCGGCGACCACGGGATATGAAGACCTGCCACGCACCCTCCTGCAGGTGCACACCGACGACCTCGTGACACACGAGCCGGACATCGTGTTTGACGCATCGCTGGACAACGTGGATCTATCGGTGGCAGACGGGGTGCTGCGTGGCAAGGACACGTCCATGGGGGCATCTTCAGCGTTTGGCATCGCCTCGATCCTGACCATCCTGGCGCATCCGGGCTCGCATGGCCCGCTGCGCGCCATCTTCACCGCCCATGCGGACGAGGACGCGCATGGCGCGGCAGGGTTGTCAAAAAAATCCCTGGAAGGCAATCTCCTGATCAGTTTCGATGGCTTGGACAGAAGCCGCATCCTCACAGGCGCGCCGACCGCGACAGTACTCACGAGCAGCACGACGGTCGCCGCGATGCAGCCGGAGAAGCAGCATGCCTTCGTCCTTGCCGCCGCAGGCTTTTCGGGCGGGAGGGCAGACATCGGTAAAGATGCGGTGAACGGCGACCCCATTCGAGTCGTGACGGACATCCTGACGCGGGCACGCAGTGCAGGCATCCTCATCGAACTCTGCTCCTTCCAGGCGGAGGCAGATTCCTTCGATCTGCCGAAGGAGGCTGTCGCGACCGTCATCGTGGGGGATTATGAGCAGCGCATGCTGCGGAGAATTGTCGGCGAAGTGCAGCGGGACGCGCGAGATCGCTACGGCGATGCAGCCGAGGGGATCGAGGTCAGCATGATCGAGACTGTGCCCCCGGAGGCATCCATAGATAACGACAGCATGAGCACGGTACTGGCACACCTGTACGGGCTGCTCAACAACAACATCGCTACTTCTGCGGCAAAGGAAACGGCAGCCCTGTACATCAGCAGCGTCGACCTCAGCCCGCAACACTTCTTCTGCTCTGCGACGCTCTACGCTGCCGATCCTGCGGAGATCGACACCATCGTCACGCAGCAGCTCGCGCTGGAAAAGCTGACCGGTATACCCATGCAGGCATCCGCGAGCTGGACGGGGTTCCGGACGGAGACAGAGGAGGACACAGTGGTACAGGCTTTCCTAGACGCGGCAGACAAGGAGCTGGAAGGAAGCCCTGAACACACAGTCGGCAACAAGATCAGCGAACTGGGGCTACTGCACGAAAAAGCGCCCGACCTACCCATCGTAGTGCTTGGCGCAGGCATCACGGATAAGGGCACGCCGGCAGAGAGCATTGAGGAGAAGGGCATCGCCGACCCGGCAAACGCCGCGCTGTCCTATATTTTGGGCTGAATCTCCCTCAAGATTCTGGACGAATGAAAACAGTTCTGGTATAATAACAATGATGAGGTGCGGCGATGGGGATGCCTGTTGCGGCTGGTATCCCCCCGGCGCTTAGGATGGGACAGAGTCCCGAACATTCCACATAAGGAGGAACACATGAAAAAGTTCTATATCTGCAACCATTGTGGCAATATCTTCGGCGTGATCAAGGATGCTGGCGTTACGCCCATCTGCTGTGGCGAGCCGATGCCCGAGCTGGTAGCGAACACCACGGACGCGGCGCAGGAGAAGCACGTCCCCGTCATCGAGCGGAACGGCACACAGGTGACTGTGAAGGTAGGCTCTGTCGCGCATCCCATGCAGGACGACCACTACATCGGCTGGATCGTCCTCAGCCAGGGTAGCCTGACGCAGCGCAAGTCGCTCAACCCAGGCGAGGCACCCGAGGCAACCTTCACCGTGCCGGATGCCGCAGCGCCCCTCGTGGCCTACGAGTACTGCAATCTCCACGGTCTTTGGAAGGCAGAGGCGTAGTATAGCGCTTCCGACCGGTCTAGTCTCGGCTGGTCCGGCGGCTGCGCCGGTCTCTAGCGCCTGACGATGCGGGCTGCCAGCTCGATGTGCTTCGTGTAAGGGAAATTGTCATAGACCTTCAGGGCATCGAGACGGTAGTCCGCATAGGAAAGAGAAGCCATGTTTTCGCTGAAGGTCTTCGGGTTGCAGCTGATGTACAGGATCTCGTCAAGCCCGTAGGATGCAAGCTTGGTGAGCGCCTTCGGATGCATACCCATGCGCGGCGGATCGACGACCACTAGGTCGGGCGCACCGACCAGCCCATCCAGGACAGCAAAGGCGTCGCCCTCGACAAAACGGCAGTTTCCGATGTCGTTGAGGGCGGCGTTTTCGCGTGCGGCGCGGATGGAATCGGGGACGATCTCGACACCGACCACCTGCCCGCAGGAGCGCGAGAGCGCCAGAGAAATCGTGCCCGTGCCGCAGTACACATCATAGACCGTGCCGGGGCGCTGTGCGGATACCATCTCCAGC
>JAITHG010000258.1 GCA_031280075.1 Eubacteriales Family XIII. Incertae Sedis bacterium
CTGATGATTGCCTGTCGGGTACTCGCTTTCATCAGGGCGAAAAAGAAAAGCAAGGACTGGTCGCTTTCCGGTGTGCTGGATCATCTGTCGCGTGTCCATGCGGTTCAGATCGCGGACGAGTGGATGCTCGCGGAAGTCGCAGGGAAAACCCGCAAAATGTGCGAAACTATGTCGATATCGCTCAATCTAGACCCGAACCTGATACCTAAACGCTGAACGATTGTGATTAAAACTTGACTCTGCTGTTTTCCTTGTACTATAATATTATAACGGTCATTTGTTAATGACGAACACAGAAACGACTTTCAGGAGAAGGGCGACCGGATCGGTATGCTGTCCGGATCGTGGAAGAATAGAAGGTTTCTGGTTTGGGAAAGGGAAAGTCTATTGGAAAAGTTCGAATACCTGCCGCTAGGCAGTATTGTTGTCATGAAGGGCGGAATCCGGAAAATCATGATCCTTGCGCGCGGGCTGGCTGTGGCGGTGGATGATACGACACAGATCTTTGACTACGGCGGTTGTCTGTATCCCGAAGGGCTGATGGGCGACCAAATCCTACAGTTTAACCCTGCCGACATCGTCAAGATCGTGCACAAAGGATTTGTGGACGAAGACGAAGAGCTCATGCTTGCCAAGCTGGACGACTGGATGTCCAATTCATCCTTTGAACGTGCCGATCCCCTTGCGATCAATATGCAGAGGCAGCAAGACTCCGCAGCTGACCATTAAGGAGGGCATGCCATGGCAGACGAAGCATCCCTGCGCTCACAAGTAAGCAGCCAGGAAGCGCAGAAATCAAACTGCGAATGGGAAAAAGGTGTCATTGAGGAGAAAATCCGCCGCCTCAGAGAGGCGGAGCGTTTGGTCAGGGCGGACAAGGCAGTCATTAAAGACCTGAGGAACGAGGTTCAAAGGAAAAGGGATCCAGGACAGGACTGGGAAGGCAACCAACGAAACCGATACCACGATTTTGTGGATGGGGACTTCAGGCAGGACTACAATGCCTATCTGGCTGGAGTCGATGCCTTGCATGATGACATGATCCGGAAAATCACGTCACTGGAGAACGAAGCCAATGACTTGACTGGTCTCATCGGTTTCCTGTCGAGGTCGATCAACAGCCTGTGGGGCGAGATCAGCGCATTGTTCAACTGAAAGAGAGGGCACCATGTCCAAAACAATTTCTCTGACGCACGACTCCCTGTACTTTGCGACACGAGGGTTACAACATGCGGGCAGCCAAATAGACCCTTCGACTGCGGATGTCGCCCCCGTCACGAGCGACGCGCAGACTTTGAGACGTTATGAAAAGACGCTCGGCAAGTTGAGCGATCTTCTCAAGCAGTATCAGGCGTTGGTCAGCAAGGACAGCGTCTCTTTGGATGCCGCAAACGACAACCTGAAATCCCTGGATGAATTGAACGCGCGGCAGTTCTGGCTCAGGAAATAAAGGAGGGGACGGCATGCAGCTTCGCATTTTGTATGACGAACTGGCAAGCTTCCAGAAAAGCTTTAACGAGAAAACTGCCCTCTGGGGGACAAACCTCGAGGCTCTTTCCAACAACACGAAGAGGCTTGTCGAAATGGACAGCTTTCGTGGCAGTACCGCAGAGAGCGTGAAGCACTATCTGACGGAGGTTCACTACACCGCGCTTTGGGCGATGTCGAGCATCCTCACTGAATTCAGCATCAAGCTGCTGCTGTATAAAGATGGGTACAATCAGATTGACAAGGCTTTGCACGCGAAATGCAGCGAGGCGGTCTTGGATGACATCTTGGAGTTTTTCCAGGGTTCGCACAATACATTCGATGACACGCACGCCCGTCTGCAGCAGACGGCCAACTCCATCAGCGATATCATGGCAGCGCCCATGCCTTCTCCGGACGTGGTCTCCGATGACTACAGAATCGTGCACAAGGATCAATTCAAACTGCGGGAAGACCTGTTGCAGCATGAACAAAGCCATTACAACGCTGACTTTGCGTCGTTGGACAGCATGATTGCAGACTTGGGCACTTTTTTGACCGAAGCCCTGAACTTGGACAACAATTCCATGAACCTCTACCAGTCCGGTGCCGTTGCGCAGTCTGTGGCGTTCTGCAACCTTGTCGGTAGCCTGCGGTCTGTAGAAAAGCAATGGGAGAGCCAGGATGTCGCCTTGGATGCGGCATTGACTCGGGAGGCGGACAGGCTGGCAGCCGCGCAGAGGGAAGAGGACGGGAAATTCAAGATCTTCACGAGCATTCTGGAAATCGCAGGGGGCGTGTGCGCGATCGTCGTGAGCACTGTGGCCATCGTCGCGTCGGCAGGTGTGGCAACACCGCTCGCGGTAGTCGGGATTGCAGGCGGTGTCGGCATGATCCTCCATGGCAGCGCCGAACTGGAGGAAGGCATCGGGATGGTGAGCCTAGGGCGTGCGGGGAATATGTCGGACGCGCCGCACAACTGGTTGCGCGACAACGTGATGTCGGTATTTGGGGAGGAAAACAAACAGACCGCATACGATGTCTTTGGGGCAGTGAGTGCTGTGGCGGGGGTCGTCGGCAGCGCTGGCAGCTGCGCCTGGGCGTCCGCTGCCAAGCTGGGAGTGACGGCAGGCGGGCAGATTGTGCGTGCAGTGGTTGTGGAAGAAGGCAAGGTCGCCGTCTCTGCCCTTGCAGGGATGGCTGGCGGGAAGGCGAGTGGATGGGTCGCCACCAACCTACTGGGTGTCGATGAGAACACAGCCCGGTATGTCGAGGTGATCGGCGGCATCGCAACAGGGGCGGCGGCATATGGCGGCGCCAACGTGCTGGACAGGCGATTCAATTGGAATGGGTTGAACCCGTCGTTGCAGACATCGTTGCAGCTAACGAGAGCAAGCATTGACAGGAAGCTAGATACATACCTGCTGGATCCTCTTCACCCGACTGGGCGAACAAAGGCAGAGTGGTTCAGGCAGGCATTGGGGTACGAAAGACGCAATGCGGCTGATTTGGCAAAGCAAATCATCTTTGATGAAAGAGTAGCGGTTCCTACAGAGCTCACAGAATTTGGACAAAAATTCAGTCAGATGATTCCAGTCACCGGAGCCAACGGGAGACTGATAGAGGTGCAGTTCATTTGGATCCGTGGCCATGATGGAGTAGTCAAGTTAGTAACAGCAATACCGCCAAAGAAGAAGTAGAGGAGAGACAACAGATGCTGGATGAATATGCAATTGTCAAAGCAGAGAGAGATTTGTCGGACAAGGTGCTGAAAGGCTGTCAAGGCACGGTCGTCCTGGTGCATACATCCCCAAAGCTTGGGTATGAAGTGGAATTTGTCGACGACGAAGGCGACACCCTTGCTGTGTTGACCGTATATCCTGCAGATATCGCGCAGGTATAGTGCTTTGCGTCCCCTTCTCACCGCTGATCGAAATTGGCAGCGCAGAAGCAGCCCGCTTCCAGGAAGATGCATCGCAACTGAGGTTTCGGCTCAAATCAGGAGACTATGGGGAGGCCGTCGAGCTTCTCTACCATCAAATAGGTGCCGAGCAGAGACCCTTCATCCCCGAACGGGACGATCCCTTCTACGAAGCCGCCACCCGTCACTCCCCATCAGCCTCAAACGCCTTCAGCTTCTTGTAAAGCACACTGCGGTGGATGCCGAGCATCTTGGCCGCCTCCGCGACCTTGCCCCCTGTCGTCTTCAGCGCCATGCGGATGTAGTCCTCCTCCGCGCCCGCGAGGAAGGTCTTGAGCGGACCTACGTAGGGCGGCAGCGCGGAGGGCTGTTGCGGGGCGCGCCCCTGCGCCGCCCGGTGCGACGGCTCCAGGAACTGCTCTTCCAGCGTCAGGTCGTTGCCGATGCCCGTCACTACCATGCGCTCGACCACATTGCGCAGCTCGCGCACATTGCCCGGCCAGTCGTACTCCAAAAACGCCATGCGTGCCTGCGGCGTGAACCGCTTCTGCATGTCGTACTTCTTGTTCAGCTCCGCGAGGATGCCCTCCGCGAGCGGGATGATGTCGTCCGTGCGGCTGCGCAGGCTCGGGATGTTGATCGGGATGACGTTGATGCGGAAGTACAGGTCGGATCGGAAGAGCTTGTGCGCGATCAGCTCCTGCAGGTCGCGGTTGGTAGCCGCGATGAGGCGGACGTTCACCGTCCGCGCCTGCGTGTCGCCGAGGCGCGTCACCTCGCCCGACTCGAGCACGCGCAGCAGCTTCGACTGCATGTTGAGCGGCAGGTCGCCGATCTCGTCGAGGAAGAGCGTCCCGCCGTCCGCCAGCTCAAACAGCCCCGCCTTGCCCTGCGGGTTGGCACCCGTGAACGCGCCCTTCACGTAGCCGAAAAACTCCGACTCCATCAGCTCGTGCGGGATGGCGGCGCAGTTGACGGGGACGAGGGCACCGCCCTTGCGCGCGCTGTGCCGGTGCAGGTAGCGCGCGACGACCTCCTTGCCCGCGCCCGATTCGCCGCTGATGAGCACCGAACTGTCCGTCTCTGCGACGGCGCGCGCCGTGGTGATCACCTGGCGCATCTGCGGGCTCTCCATGACGATGGCGTTGTCGTCGAAGTTGGAGATGCTCAGGAAATCCTTCGTGATCTTGTAGATCTGGTCGGAATCCGCCTGCGAATGCAGGGCATCCCGGTACATCTCGGCGAGGCTCTTGTCGATGGCGGTCACGACGACCATCTCGATCTCGCCGTCCTCGCCCAGGATCGGGCAGGCGCAGACGATCTGCTTGCCGCCGTATTTCGTGTCGACCTCCCCCGTGATGGGGGTCTTCGTCTTGATCGCCTCGCGGCTCGGCGACCAATTGTATGCGCTCGAGATGTCCGCGGCGTTCAGCCCGACGAGGTTGCCGACCTTCACCCCGTGGAAGTTGAGCAGGATGTTGTTGTTCTTGTCGTGCAGGGAGATGGAATTGCTGTTCTCTGCCGCAATCCGCTCGATCTCGTGTTCCTTCAGGTTTTTCTTCGTCCTTGGCATGCGTGCCCCCACCCTCAGCGCCAGTGCCCAGCAGCGCCCGTCAGCCGCCGATCGCGCCCTTGTGCGCGATCAGCATCTCTTCCAGCAGGGCGGCGTAGCGCGTCAGCTGCGCCCCCTTCTTCTTGATGACGTAGACCTCCCGATCGAAGATCGGGTCGAGGAAGGGCACGGGAACCACGTCCGGTCGGCGCATGCGCTTGCAGAGGGTCAGCGTCGTCAGCCCCACCGCCTGGTTCATCTCCGCCATGTAGTAGATGAGCATGACGCTGTCGACGAAGGACTGGATGGTCGGCTCGAAGCCCTCCTGCCTGCACGCGTTCGTGAGGCTCAGGAAGGAGCGCATGCGCGGGTTGAGCGCGACGATGGGCACGTCCTTCAGGCTGTGCACCGACACGGTCTCCATCCGTGCGATCGGGTTGTCCTTGTGCGCGACGAGGACGTTCTTGGTAGAATAAAGGTGCGTGGAGTCGAACTTCGCGGGATCGACAGGACCGACGGTCACGGCCAGCTCCGCCTCCCCGTCCGCGACCTCCTTCTCGCAGGCGAAGTCGAAGCGCTCGACCGCCTCGAGCTTGATGTGCTTGTCGGAGAACTCCTGGATGACCTTCCCCGTGAACTCCTCGATCGAGCCCATGACAAAGGGGATGCGCAGCGTCTCCTCGTGGTCGACCCCCTTGCTGAAGTGCGCCTCGCAGTCCCCGATGATCTCGAGTACCTGCTTGGCGCGCGGCAGCAGGTACTCCGCGTCCTCCGTCAGCCCGACCTCCTTCGTGGAGCGGTTGAACAGCTTGCGGTTCAGTTCTTCCTCAAGCCGCTGGATGGAGAGGCTGATGCCCTGCGGGGAGATGTAGCACGCCTCCGCCGCCCGCGTGAAATTCTTGTACTTGCAGATCTCGACGAAGTACCGCAGCTGCCGGATGTCCAATGCCTTCCTCCTTAGATGTCAAGAGATGTCAAGCTTAGATGTCAAGCCCCGCATAGTATCCGCGCACGAGCGCGTCCGTGACCTTCCCGGGGCGCACGCAGTCGCCGATGGTCTGGACGATGGGCGCGGCATCGAGCAGCTTCTCGACCTCGCCGCGCAGGGCGCGCTGCCCTACGGCGACGATGACCGTGTCCGCCGGGATGACTTCCTGTGTGCCGTCCGGCGTCTCCACCTTCAGCCCCTCGTCGTTCACTTCAAGGCCCTTCGTGCCCGTGCGGATGGCGACACCTTCCTGCGCGAGGGTCTTCATGAGGATCGGCTTCTGCAGACCGTTGACATCGCGCGCGATGTCGCCGAGCATCTCGACGATCGTCACATTTTTGCCCTCCTGCGCGAGGTGGACGGCCGCCTCCGAACCGACGAGCCCGCCGCCCATGATGACGACATTCTGCCCGATCGTGACATCATCGTCCGAGATCTGGTTGCCCGTGATGACCTTGTCCGAATCGATGCCGGGGATGGGGGGCTTGATCGGCTCCGCGCCGACCGCGACCAGCACGACGTCCGCCTTCTCCCGCTCTGCGATCTCTTCCGTCAGCGCCTGCCCGAGGACGATCTTCACGCCCTTGCTGCGCGCCTCCTGCTCGAGCACGCGCGCGAGGTCGAAGAAGTCGAGCTTGAAAGATACCTTGCGCTCCGTGCGCAGCGCGCCGCCCAGTACGTCCGACTTCTCGTAGAGCGTGACATCGTGCCCGCGCTCTGCCGCCGTGATGGCAGCCTGCAGCCCGCCGGGACCGCCGCCCGCGATGAGCACCTTCTTCGGCGTAGTGGCAGGCCAGCCGGACAGGCTCTCCAGCTCACGCCCGATGAGCGGGTTGACGGAGCAGATGCGCGTCTGTGTGTGCACGCGCTCGGAAAGGCAGACGAAGCAGCGGATGCACTTGCGGATCTCGCCCTCCCTGCCCGTCATCGCCTTGCGCGGCAGGTTCGGGTCGGCGAGCAGCCCGCGCGCCACCTCGACGACATCCGCCTTGCCGCTGGCGAGGATGTCCTCCATCATGGCGGGGTCGTTCAGCGCGCCGAGCGTCGAGACGGGCACGTCCACATGCTGCTTGATGGCAGCGGCGTAATGCACGTTCGCCCCGCGCGGCGCAAACTGCGAGGGGTGCGTGCGGTCAAAGCTGCCCACATACGAGCCGGTCGACACCTGCAGCAGCTGAATTTTGTCCTGGATGAGCTTCGCGATCTCGATCGTCTCCTCAAAGCTGTTCCCGCCTTCCATGTAGTCCTCCGCGCTGAAGCGAACCTCGATGGGGAAGCCCGGACCGACCGCGCCCCGGATGGACTCGAGCACCTCGTTGAAGAAGCGCGTCCGGTTCTGGACGCTCCCGCCGTACTCGTCCTTGCGCTGGTTTTCCGCCGGGTTGTAAAACTGGTGGATCAGCCAGCCGTGCCCCGCGTGCAGCAGGATCATGTCAAAACCTGCCCGCTTCACGAGGGCGGCACCCTTCCCGAACCCGTCGATCAGCTCGCGGATGAACTCCTTCGGCATTTCGAAGACCTCCGCCCCGCTCGGCAGGAATCCCGCCGAGGGACCGTAGCGCACATTGCGCGACTGGATGCTCTTGTCCAGCTGATCCACATCCGAGTACTTCCCGCCGTGGGAAAGCTCGATGGATGCCGCCGCGCCGTGCTTCTTGATGGCGCGCGCCGCCTCCGTAAGCCCAGCGAGGACAAACTCCTCCTGGAGCTGGATCATGCGCGTGTGGCTCAGCCCCGACGGGTGCACGATGCCCTCCGAGCAGCAGACCACCCCCGCGCCGCCCTTCGCGCGCAGCTCGTAGTAGGCGACCGCATCCCGCGTGTAATGCCCGTCCGCCGTCAGCCCCGGATGACCCATCGGCGGCGCAAAAAGCCGATTGTTCACGACTAGATTTCCAAGCTGAATGGGGCTGAACAGGGTGGGGAACTTCCTTTTCATTTTCGTAGACCTCCGTTGTGAAAAAAGTGTTGGTAGCCACCAAGGCTCAAGGTCGGCACGCGAAAAAATGCCGGATAATACCCTTTTAATATACACGCTCCCAAAAGAATGGTCAAGCGAGCAGGCACCCATGTTATAATAAAAACCACACAGGACAAAATCCAATAATCAAAGCATCATCCAATTAAGAAGGAGGACGAACCATGGGAGAATTCTTCAAGGCGATCGAAAGTCGGCGCAGCCAGCGCAGCTACTTGGATCGGGCTGTGGATCGGGGCGACCTCGAGAAAATCGTCCGGGCAGGCGACCTTGCGCCGCTCGCGGGGGCGATCAGCCTCACGGTCATCACGGACAGGGGCTTCCTGGCGGACATCGACCAGGCTGCCTTCGACTTCATGCAGAACTCTGGCGTGCCCTTCATGGTGGAGCGCTCGTCCCTGCCGGGCTACCGCCCGCTCTACGGCGCGCCCGCGCTCATCGTCGTCGGGTCAGACCCCGAACGCGGAACGGCGAACGCGGCGGCAGCGGCGACCGCGATGACCCTCGCCGCGACGGATCTCGGGCTGGGCAGCTGCTACGTCGCCTCCCCGACGCGCGTGCTCGCAGACGGGGCACTGAAAGAACGGCTGGGGCTGCCCGAAGGCTTTGCCCCGCTCGCGGGCGTCCTCGTCGGCTACACGGACGAGCCGCTGAAGTTCGCGCGCGACCGCGCCGCCGCAAAGACCGTCTGGGTGGACTGATGCCGGACGGGGGGACGTACAGGCTCTGGAACAAGAACTTCGTCATCGCGACCGTCAGCAACCTGTTCTACGCCTTCGTTTTCTTCACACTCATGGCGACGCTCGCGGGCTACGCGACCGAGCGCTATAGCGTGGACGAAGGCATCGCAGGGCTGACGGTCAGCATCTTCGTCGTCGGTTCGCTCGTCATGCGCATCTTCGCGGGGAAATATCTCGAGATCGTCGGGCGCAGGCGCATGATGTTCCTCGGCGGGGCGATGTCCATGGCGGCTGCCCTCTGCTACTTCCTGCCCGTGGGGCTCGGCGCGTTTATCGCCTTCCGCGTGCTCAACGGCATGGCGTGGGGACTGATCTGCAACGTGCTCAACACGCTCGTCGTGGACTACATCCCGCCGCACCGCCGAGGCGAGGGCATCGGCTTCTTCACGCTGAGCAACATCCTTGCCACCGCAGTGGGACCGCTGCTCGGGCTGCTCTGCGTGGATCACTTCGGGTACAGGTCGCAGTTCTGGCTCATCGCCGCCATCTCCTTCGTCCCGCTCGTTCTCCTGCCCTTCCTGAAGGTGCGGGAGCTGGAGCTGACCCAGGAGGAGCGCAGGGCGGCCCGCGCGAGCTTCCGGCTCGGAGATGTGTTCGAGCCGAAGGCGGTGCCCATCGCCCTGGTCGCCATCGTCATGACCACCTGCTACTCGGCGCTGCCCGCCTTCATACGTCTCTATTCCGATTCCCTCGGCTTCCCTTGGGTCGCCCCTCTCTACTTCGTCGCCTACGCCGCCGTCGTGCTCTTCTCACGACCGTTGTCAGGAAGACTGCTTGACAGGGTGGGTGACAACCCCGTGCTCTACCCGGCGATCTCGTTCTTCGGGCTCGGCGTGTTTGTCATCTCCTTCGCGACGTCGCCGGTCTTCTTCTTCGCTTCCGCCGCCCTGCAGGGCGTGGGCTACGGCGCGCTCTTCTCCGCCTTTCAGGCTGTCGCGGTCAACGCCGCGCCCCCGCATCGCCTCGGGCTGGCGATGTCCACGTACTACGTCTTCGCGGATGCCGGCATGGGCATCGGTCCCTTCGTCTGGGGTGCCGTCGTGCACCGGATCGGTTATGCCCACAACTACCTCGCGGAGACCTGCGTCATCTTCTTCGGCCTCTTCCTCTACTGGCTGCTGCACGGGCGCACGCCTGCGGCCAGGCGCAAGCAGAGGGCATAGGCTTGCCAGCACCGGCAGACTTCACCCCGTCTTGCGGCAACTTTCCCCCCATTGCGGTTTCTCATTCCACTGGAATCGTATATAATAAACTTTTGTCATGTGCCGTTCTGGGCTGCTGGGCTCCGACGCGGATGACATCCAGGGAGAAGATTGAGTTTGCTGAAGCAGAAACAGGAGGATATACCATGGCAATGCCGAGAAGGAGATCCTGGACGCGCGCGACCGCCGTCCTCGTCGCGGCCATCATCGCCGCAGTGGGTTTCTTCACAGTCACGCCGGATCAGTCCCACGCTGCAGTCGTTGATCGCATAACGCTATACAAGGGGCAGACACTTCCACTCGTGTTCAACGCGAAATCCAGAGTCAACCTGAAGAGCAGCAACACGACCGTCATCGCTGTCAAGCGGACGGGAAGCAACAAATTCAGCATCACAGTGAAGAAGGCGGGAAAGGCCACGCTGACTGCCACCGCAAACCGCCACAAGACGGAGACGTACGCCATCACAGCAAAGACATCATACCCTGCAGGTGCGCAGAAAAACCCGCTTCGGCTTGGAAACAGCTGGGCGACCTTGAAATCGAAGGACGGCAAAAAGCAGATCGACCTCAAGACGACCATCTGGAAAGGCGAAGCTGGCAGGGAGCAGCTCATCGCCAGCGGGGTGGCGATCAGCCAGTATGCCGAAGAGCAGTTCTGGAACAATGAGGAACTGACCGCAACTAGCAGCTTCTACCTGATCCGGATCGATTATCAGGTCGTGAAGGGCTTTACAGCGAAATCCCCCGCAAGTTTCACAGGTCTCTCCCTACCGCAGTACAACCAAGACTGGAAGATCATCGACAGCGCGCAGTTCAAGAGCTATGGGGAGATCGGCGACCTGCCCAAGAAGACCACGGGTTTCGTGAACGGGGCGACAGGCTCGACCTACGTCGCGGTGTGGGTGGACAATTCCGTCCGCGAACTGAGGGCAAGATCCATCGCAGGCATTGCCGATTCGCAGGATGTCGGCTCGTTCGGGAAGAACCCGGCCGTCGTGCTGACAGGCTGCACGAAGATCGTCTTGCCGTAGGGCGGGCGGTAGCAGGCGCGCAGAGCCATGCGGATACGGCATGACAGATAGGTAATACATAATATATTATTGTAATTGCATAATGCGGAGAATTCATGAGAACCCTCTTGTGTTCTCTATAAAAAATGGGATAAACTAAATCGGTTACAAAACACGGTGCAGGCAGCGCCGTAGGTCAAGACGGCAGGAAAGGAGGTTTCAAGGCTCGATATTCAAAAGAGCACGCATTTGAACACGCATTTTTTTATTTATCCGACAATATTGCCGAAAAGGCACAGGCGGCGAAACACGCACCTGTGCCCCGATTGAAAATGAGAAGGAGGAGCAAGTGAATCCAGTTCTTGTAATCGGTACACTGATCGTCGAAGCCATCATCATCTTCGGTGTGAGCGCGGCAGTCGCCTTCACGCAGAAGCACAGGCAGACGGCCGCAGAATTTGCGACGACAGGGCGCTCGATGCCGATGATCGCCATCGCTGCCACGCAGGCACTGACTGCGCTCGGCGGCGGGCACATTCTCGGGATGCCGGGTGCGTCCTGGAGCTTTGGCGCGGGGGTCATTTGGTACATCATCGCGAGCGGTGTATGCATGATCATTCTGCTCACGTTCACTGGCCCGTGGGAACGCAGACTCGGCTATTCCACCATCAACCAGCTGTTCTAGGTCATCTTCGACAAGAAGACGGCGGCCATCATCGCCGCCATTGGAGTCGGCACCGCCTTCGGCGTGTACACGCTGGAGACGCAGGGGGTCGGCAACGTCATCTACGCCGTGGCCGGTTGGACGGGGCAGGGCTGGCTGCAGCTCTCCTGCATCCTCGGCACCGTGCTCGCCGTGTTCTACGTCATCTTCGGCGGCATGAAGGAGGTCGGCTGGGTCAACGTCATCAACGCCGTCATCATGTACCTGGGCGTCCTCATCGCGGTCTTCTACATCGGCAGCCGCATGGAAGGCGGCTGGGGTGCTGTCAACGACTTCTACCTGAACGCGGCGGAAGGCCCCGGCGGCGGTCCCGGCGAATGGTGGCTCTCGCTCTTCTCGAGCGGCGACACCTGGAAGATCTACATTATAGGCACGGTGCTCTCCGGGCTGTTCTACGTCGCCATCGGTCCGCAGTCCACTCAGATCAACGCGTCGGCGAAAAACGTCAAGGCGATCAAACGCTCGATCCTCATCGCCATCCCGATCAACACGATCTTTGGGCTGTGCATGCTCGCCTTCGGCATGGCATCGCAGGCGACGATGGTGAACAACCCCGCCATTGCCGCACAGATCGGATCCGGGCTTGAGGCCGGCGGTCCGCCCTCGGCGACCTTCCAGTTCCTCGTGGCGACGCTGCCCGACTGGCTCCTGATCTGGATCTTTGCTGCCTTCGCTGCGGCGATGCTGTCCACGATGGCGATCCAGCTGCTCGCCATGGCGACCATCATCATGAAGGACATCCACATCAAGTACTTCAACCCGAACCTCTCGGACGAGAAGCAGACGCTTTACACGCGCATCTGGATCCTCGCCATCGCCGTCGTCGGCGCGTCCTTCGCGACCCTGCTTCCGCCAGTGCAGAACGCGATGACCTGGCTGTTCTCGTGGCTCGTGCCCGCGTTCTGGCTGTTCGTCATCGGCATGTTCTGGAAGCGTTCCGGAACGGCTGCCTTCGTCACGATGGTTCTGTCCGCAGTGGCAAGCACCATCTGGACTTTCACGCAGCCGCTCGGGTTCAGCAATTCCGTCGTCGTCATCATCGTAGGCATCGTCGGAGGCATCCTGTTCACCGCCCTCGACAAGAACGCGAAGCCGGGGCTGATCAAGGTCTACAAGCAGGATCGCAACAGCGTCGTCGCGGAAGACCTGCGCAGGTAGGAAGGAGGGAACGAAATGTTGCTGGCAAACTTTTTCACGGACTGGAGCCTCCTCGGAAACTTCATGGGGAAGGGCATCGCCTTCTTCATCATCCTGGGGCTCATCGGCTTCGGGATCGGCAAGCTGACCTACCATGAACCCATGGACGATGAGGAATAACAGGAAAGGAGAGACCCATGCTCGATAATGCTGCAAAAATCTGGATGGCAGGCTGCACGCTTGTGATCTTGGCTTTCTTTCTGATCACCTTCTACGGGATCCAGAAGGAGAAGAAGCGGGGCGCGGATAAGTAACGCCCGGCAGGACGGTCTACGGTGGCGCGGCGGACGGCATGTCCCGCCGCGCCTTTTTTGGGGACGAAGGAGGTACGCAAATGGTCTCAAGGTATGAACAGCTGGTTCCGGTCATCTTCGGATCCGGGGCGATCGGCACGCTGAGCGAGGAGATCGCGAAGCTCGGCAAAAAGAAGGCGCTGCTCGTCTACGACGGCGGCGTGAAGGCGGCGGGCATCGGCGAGAAGGCGGAGGCAAGCCTGAAGGCGGCGGGCATGGACTACGTGGTTTTCGACAAGATCACCTCCGACCCGCCGACGGACACCATCGACGAAGGTGCGCTCTTCGGGCGGGCGCAGGGCATCGACATCGTCGTGGGCGTGGGTGGCGGCAGCTGCCTCGACGCTGCAAAAGCGATCGCTGTGTTCCAGACGGCGGAGCTGCCTTCCGCGCAGCACATCGTCCTGCCGCCGAAGTTCATGGCTTCGGAGATCCCGGTCATCCTCGTGCCGACGACGGCGGGGACGGGGAGCGAGGCGACCGTCATGTCCGTGCTGACCGACCCGTCCCGCAACCTGAAAAGCGCCATCTTCACGCGCAGCACGCTCGCCATCGTCGACCCGGACCTGACGCTGACCGTGCCGCCGTCCGTCACCGCCTACACGGGGCTGGACGCGCTCTCGCACGCCATCGAGTCGGTCACGAGCAAGAACTGGAACCCGCGCTCCGAGGCGGTGGGGCTGTGGGCGATCGAGAAGATCGGCAAGTACCTGAAGGCCGCCTACCTGGACGGCGGAAACTTGGAGGCGCGGGAGATGCTCGCGGCAGCCTCAAACCTGGCGGGCATCGCCTTCACGGACACGAACGTCCACTACGGGCACTGCATCGCGGACGGGCTGTCTCTCGTCTTCCACACGCCGCACGGCTACAACTGCGCCCTTGCCACGCCGGAGGTCCTGAAGATCTCGGCACGCTACGTGCCGGACAAGGTTCGTCTGATCGGCGAGGCGCTCGGCATCGTGTTCGATGCGGGAGACGGCGCGGAGGAATACGGCGAGAAGACGGCAGAGCGGATCTACGCCCTCATGCACGAGGTGGAGCTTGTGTCCCTGTCCGCGTCCGGCAAGACGCTCGAGGAGACGCTTGCGGCGGTCGAGCCCGCCTTCGCCAGCGGCATGAAGTACGACGCACCATTCGAGGCGACGCGCGAGATGACCGTGGACATTTATACAAAAATTTATAATAATTACAGATAGAGAGGTTGCATGGCAACAGTATCGATCAAGAACCTCACATTCTCCTACGACAGGGGCTACGAGAATGTCTTTGAGGATGCGACGTTCCAGTTCGACACGGACTGGCGGCTCGGGCTCGTCGGGCGCAACGGCAGGGGCAAGACCACGCTGCTGCGCCTGCTGCTCGGCAGGCATGACTACCGGGGCAGCATCAGTGCTCCCTGCGGTTTTTCGTACTTTCCCTTCGAGGTTTCGGATGCGGACAGAAACACGCTCGACATCGTCGACGACTGCAACCCAGACTATGAGTTTTGGGAGCTTTGCCGTGAACTGGGGCTTCTCGGTTTTCCGGAGGAAGCGCTCTTCCGCCCTTTCGGGACGCTCAGCAACGGGGAGCAGACGAAGGCGCTCATCGCGGCGCTCTTCCTGCGGCGCAATGACTTCCTGCTGCTCGACGAGCCGACGAACCACCTGGACG
>JAITHG010000268.1 GCA_031280075.1 Eubacteriales Family XIII. Incertae Sedis bacterium
CAGGGGCGTGAACAGTAACAGCCCAAACCCTCCGCCAATAAATTGTCATGCTTGCACTCGCGTGGTATGATTACCATATAATAAGACAGGAGGCAGCGCAATGATTTTGTCAGGCAAGGAAATTCTGAAGCAGATCGAGGCAGGTCGCATTGGCATCGACCCGTTTGACGAGAAATATATCAATCCGAACAGCTATAACCTCCGGTTGCACGATACCCTTTTGGTGTATGCGGACGAAGTCCTGGACATGAAAAAACAGTTGACCACTGAGCGGCTCACGATCCCACCGGACGGGCTGGTCTTGCAGCCGGGCAGGCTGTATCTGGGCAGGACTTTCGAGAGGACTGTAACGCCCTATCATGTGCCGATGCTCGAGGGGCGTTCGTCCGTCGGCCGGCTGGGGCTGTGCATCCATGTGACTGCCGGGTTTGGCGATGTAGGGTTTGCGGGCTTTTGGACACTCGAGATCCAGTGCATCCAGCCCATCCGGATCTACCCGATGGTGGAGATATGCCAAATTTACTACCATACCATCGAAGGGGATTTTGAACAGTATGGAAGTGGCAAGTACCAAGGGAACACGGATATTCAGCCGAGCCTGCTCTACCAAGATTTCGAAGGGTGAGTTCCTGCCGGGGCGCAGTTACCGCTGTGCGCCCGCTGCGCGCGACACGACATAAACCCCTAAGAACAGCCCTGCTGGGATGCAGGTGAAGAGGTATACGGCGGGGTAGCCGAAGGCTGCTGCGATGTTGCCCAGCAGGATGGAGCCTGCCATGATGCCGATGTCGTAGAAGTTGAAAAAGACGGCGCTGGCGATGTCGCGGCGTTCGGGTTGTACGGAGCTGACTGCCCAGGTCTGCATGCAGGGCTGGAGGGCGCCGAGCGCTGCGCCGTTGAACACGCCTGCCGCGAGCAGCACCCCCAGCCCGTCCGCGCGGGCGATGAGCAGCAGCGACACCAGGAAGCCGATGCAGCCGGGGATGATGATCCACGCGTGCCCCTTCCGGTCGTAGATGTTGCCGGCGAGGAAGCGGACGGCGAAGGAGGTCGCGGTCTGCACGATGTAGAAGGTGGACAGGTGCGGGATGCCCTGTGCGGTGGCAAGCAGGGGCAGGAAGTTCATCTCTGCGCAGCGGATCATGCCGAACAGGACGAGCAGGACGGTCTGCAGGGCGAGGGCGCGGTCGTAGATTCGGCTCAGGAAAGGCGGTTTGCGCCGTTCACCTGCCGCAGGCTGAACCAGGCATCTGTCCGGGCGGAAGAACGCGAGGGCGACGATGGACAGGAGCTGCCCTGCGGCGGCGGCGAAAAAGGCTGCGCCGAAGCCGTGGGCATCGACGAGCCACAGCCCGACGGCAGGCGAGATCGCCGCCATGAGCACATTCCCCATCCCAAAATAGCCGATGCCTTCGCCGCGCCTGGCGGCAGGCAGCAGGTCGACCGCGAGGACGGAGCAGACGGTCGACACGATCCCGAAGCCGACCCCCTGCAGCACGCGCACGAGCAGGATGCCGGGCACGGAAGACATGGCGGCAAGCGAGGCGGTCACGGCAATGGAGAGCAGAACGGCTGCGCGCAGCAGCAGCGTCCGGCTCAACCGCCCGAGCAGGGGCGGCGTGGCAAAACGCATGAGGATGGCGGAGGCAGCAAAGGCGGCGGACACCAGCCCGACATCAGGATCCGTCCCGCCCTTGAATGCGACATAGAGCGGGATGAGCGGAAGCATCATCGAGAAGCCGAAGCCGTAGAAGATGTTGATTACATTTACAAAAATAAAATCTTTTGACCAAAGTTTCATGCGGTATGCCGCGGCACCGATCCTTGCCCCGGCATTGGCTCCGGCACCGTGGATTCTCCTGTGTAGATTATACGGGTTGGCAAAGGCGGTTGCAACGCGCATGTTGCGCTACTGTTTCGTCTCACCCTGCCTCTCACCCTGCGTACCTGCCCCGCTGCCTGCACCGGCCTCGTCCGCGCCGACGCGGTTTTCCTCGCTCGTCTCTGCAGCATCTACCAAGGGGAAGCGCAGCGCCCGGATCTCTTTCTTCATGGAATCGTGGATATGGGTCGAGAATCCAACGATCAGCGCTGCAAGGCAAAGCAGCGCCCAGTAGACGGGCATCATGACGTGCAACATTACCGCATTGGGAGCCGTCTGCGCGACAGGGAAGATGCTCTCTAAGTGCACCCGTGTGCCAATCTGGAACGCTACCAAATAAAAGGCTGCAATAGTCGCAATTACCTTTAATACTCCACGCATCTTCCTGCTCCTTTCGCGACCGGTGCCGGTCGCTCCTTCCAATACGGTGCCTCGCAGGGCTTTTGGGGGGGCACCCAGTGTCCGAATTTCCTGATGAAGAGAATAATAGATATGGGCTATGCATCCTGTAAGCAGCACCGCAAGGCAGATAAGCCCAAAGTAGGACGGGTACAGGTATGGCAGCAGATCCGAATTGGGTCCAGTCCTGTCCGTCATGAACATGCGCTCAATATGGATCAGCGGACCAAGCCAAAATACGATTGCATAATACCCGACCACTGCCGCAACAACACTCAGGATCCTGCGCAATCGTCCTCTGCTGTATTCCTGTCGCTCTATTTTGGCGCATTTGGGCAGAAGTCTTGCCTCTTTGCGCCCGTAGTTTGTCCCATCGGATGGCTCTACTTCCAGCGACATTAGCATGATGTGTTCCTTGAGGTCATCAAGGATCCAAAAGCGCAACAGCAGTAGGCAGATGACTGTCATGACCGCCAAGATCCAAGGTCCGGAATATAGGCGGTACCCAAGATTGACAGTGCCCAGGAACTTCTCAGCGCTCCCGCCAATCGGAGTTGCTGGTACTATGTAGTCAATCCTGCACACATAGAGAACTAAGCTTGACAGGAAGAAAAGCAACAATCCGCCGACTGTCATCTTTGCTCGCTTCCAGATCTTTGTTTTTAGGGAGATCGCGTTCAAATGGACACCTCGATTCTTTTCAAGCGGGATGAGCCAATGCGGGATTTATAAATGGTTAGACGGGCATCGGGCATCAAGAATCCTGCTTGAAGTTACGGATCGCCGCGATTTCCTTCGCGGAATAGCCATCATGGCGCAGCTCTGCATTCGTGCTTTCGTTCAGATCCTGCAGCACGTCATATTCGTTGAGCGTGCCTTGGTTGCTCTGGATGGTTGCAGTCGATCCCTTGTCCGTTGCAAAGGCACTGAATGTGCACATGCACATCATCAACAATACCGCAAGTGCGATGCTGATGACACGCTGCCGCTTGGTTCTGGTTGCCTGGTGCTGTTTGCTGGTCATGATCAACCTCCAAGTTTTCGACGACTCTCTTCACCGCAGGAATCCAGTTTGATTCCCTATGGCTATTATAGTAGCATGCTCGATTGTCAATGCAAACACTTAATTTTCATATTTTTTATTTTCTCAACACATAATGGATATGCTGCCTCAATCGTTGAGGTTACAGGAGGATGCAACCTCGGAAAAGTGATGATTCATCCGTAAAGACTTCCCGGTATGCCGGGAGTGATGTGATGCGCATTGAAAATACAATCAATCTTATTTGAGGCGGCACGCCCTGCAGCAAGAGTCTCTTCTGCCTTTGATGTTCCTTGTATGGGCATTTCCGTTTTCCCAATTGCCTTTTACAAAAACGCAAGCTCTCTAGGTCAATCGGAACTAGGGATAAGCTCGATGAGATGCAAGCAGAAAGCGCAGAAAATTGCAGAATAATCGTTAGTAAAGCAATGCTGTACAAGATTATGGTGCAAATTATAAAAATAAAATCATTCTTTCTTCTCTTCATAAATATTCCTGTGTGATCCGCTGGAATCTGAACCCGTCTTCACCTACAGTTCACACAGATATTTCGTCGCCACTCGCAGCGCAGCGTCCGGGTCGCTCTGCGCCAGAAGCCCGACCGCGAAAAGGATGTAGGAGGCATCGAGCAGGTACTGCGGCTTTACGGGCTTCAGGACGTTCGGCGCGTCCGGTGACGCTTGCGCGCCCTCGAGCACGTAGCGCGGGTCTGTGGAGAACGCCAGGGGACCGCCCGTGCCGAGGATGTAGCCGACTTCCGAGAGATCCTTCCCGCGCTGCACGAACACGTCCCCGTCGTGCGTCCAGACCGTCTCGATGCGCCCGGCATGGCGTTCTACGGCGGTCTTGACGGCGAGGCGCGCCAGCATGCACTGATGCCGCGCCTGGCTCTCGCCGCTCGGCACGGTGCGCGCGGCGTGCATCGCGGCGAGCTCCTGCCGGAAGGCTTCTGCGCCAGCGCCAGCACCGGCACCAGCACCAGCACCAGCACCAGCACCGGCACCAGCACCAGCACCGGCATCAGCACCAGCATCAGCACCGGCACCGGCACCGGCATCAGCATAAGCATCAGCACCGGCACCAGCATCGTCTGCGCCGTTCGCCCCTGCGCCATTCGCCCCAACGTCTGCCGCACACGCGCCCTCCTGCGCCAAGGCTGCCAGGGAGTCCAGGTTGTGGTACATGCCGAGGTCGCCTTCGACGGTGCGCTTGGCGAAGGGCTCCTGCAGCCCGACCGTGTGCACTCCGTCCCTGGTCGGTACGCCGCGCGCGACCGAGTCCACGTCCGTCGTCGCGCCGCCCACATCGACGAGCAGCAGCTCGCCCAGCCCGCGTGCGCCCCGCGTCCCTGCGGCGATCAGCTCGGCCGCCGCGAGGACGGCGGAGGGCGTGGGCATGAGGATGCCGGAGATGGTCTCCGCGACCTTTGCGACCCCCTTCGCCTCTGTGATGCGTGAGAGGAAGACATCGCGGATGCGCCCGTTCACGTCGTCCAGCTCGAGCTTGCCGAATTCGGGCATGATGTTCGCCGTGTAGGTGACATCGATGCCCGTCCCGTCAAAAGCCTCGTGGATCTCGTCGTGGGCGCTCTTGTTGCCCGCGACGATCACATGGGCGATGCTGCCCGCCAGCCCGGCGAGCTGCCGCGCGTTGTGCGCGATGACCTTCCGGTTGCCGCCGTCCGTCCCGCCGGTCAGCAGCAGGATGTCGGGGGCCAGCCGCTCGATCTCGCGCAGCTCAGCGCTCGTCAGTTCAAAGGAAAAAAGCCCGACGACCTTCGCGCCCGCGCCGAGGGCGGCAAGGTGCCCCGCCTTCGTCGTGTAGTCCGGCACGAGCCCGACGCAGACCATGCGCAGCCCCCCGGCGGCGCTCGAGCAGGCGACGGCATCCCGCACGTCCGCGTCCGAAAGCGGCACGGGGCATGCCTGCCGCAGCAAGGTCAGCGCCTCCATCAGTCCGATGGTCACATCTGTCTCGACCGTGGACGGTGCCTGCACACGCGCAAGCAGCACCTTCGTATCAAGGTCGATGCACACGGCCTTCGTGAAGGTGCTGCCAAAGTCTATGAGAATGCGGGGACGGCTCACAGCCGCCCTTTCGCCGCAAGGTCGTCCACGAGATCTTCCATGGACTTGCCGATGGGGGACTCAGGCGGGTACACGCGGTCGAATCCGATCGCCTTGAAGGCCTTCTCGTCGTCGGCAAACTCATGCTTGCCGATGCTGAGGATGCCGCCGATGTAGAGCAGGATGTCGCCGATGCCCGCCTCCACGCACTTCGCGCGGAAGCCCTCGAGATCCATGCCCGCCATGCCGTAGAGCGACGTGATCATCATCGCGTCCGCGTCCGTCTCCTGTGCCGCCTTGATGAACTCCTCCGGCGGGGTCTGCGCGCCGAGCGCGACCGCGTTGAACCCGTTCTCGTTCAGGGCGCGGGAGATGATCTTCGTGCCGATGACATGGGCATCCACGCCCACCGTGCCCGTGATGATGGTCGGCTTCTTTTCGCCGAGCCGAGCTCTGTATTCCGCAGAGAGCTCGTCCTCCGAGGACTCCACGGCGAGCGGTTCGTCCACGAGGCAGCCGCGGCTGAGCGTCCAGAAGTCTGCGATGGAATTCTTGTAGGTGAGGGAGCGCCCCTCGTATTTCTCGCGCTCCTTGATCTTCTCGTCGTTGAACTTGCGGACTTCATCAGGGATGGGCACGTTGCCGTACTCGATGTAGCGGCACGCCCCCTCGAGGTCGCGCGCGCCGAGCGAAAGATCCCGCACGTTCACGTTGATGGAGAAGGGAGAATCGAGCACGCCCGCGTCGAGCGCCTTCACGACACCGACGGCGAGGTCTCCGTCGCCGAGCGCGATGACACGGTCGATGATGGCGGAGACAGCCAGCTCGCACATCCGCTTCTCCTGCTCTACGGCAGCTGAATCGTAGTCGAGGTTTTGCTGGCGGACGACGTTCCAGATCCAGCCCGCGCTGCGGTAGGTCTGCGTGTGCGCCTCGAGGCTCGGCACGCCGAGCGCCTCGTCCACCGTCTTCACCGAGCAGGCATCGACGGGCGCGAGCGCCGCGACCATGGCGACGTAGTTGATGTAGCCGAAGGCGTAGCCGAGATCCTGCGGGAAGGCGAACAGCGAGCTCTGGTTGCCGATGATGCCGGGGATGATGGTGTCCGTGTGCCCGAACTGGTCGAGGTACTTGCGGAACAGCCCGGGGATGGCGCGGATGTCCGCGATGTCCTGGTTGAGGTTGCCCTGGAAATTTGCGAGCGGGACGATGGACTTGACACCCTGTTTTGCCGAGGTCAGCGCCTCGATGATCTGCGTGGCGATGTTGATGTACATGGGGACGACACCGTTGGGGATCCACCCGTGCGTGTCCGTGCTGATGATGACGCCGCGATCCGCGTACCAGCCGATGAGCCGACCGAGGTACTGCGCGGTCTCGATGCACTCCTCGGCGGAGCAGCTCTTGTCGTAGCCGCCGACCCAGCCGAAAAAGCTGTTGGGCATGGCGGTCATGCCGGACGCGAAGGAGACCTCGCCGACGAAGCTGTTCCCGACGCGCGAGCTGCGCGGGTCGAAGGCACCGATGCACGACTCGACGACCTTGCGCGTCGCCTTCACGCCGTGGTTGATGATCGGGTAGCCGTTGAGCTTTTTCTGCCCCGTGCGGATGGATTCCTCAAGCCCCGCCTGCGCCTTGTCGAGCTGCAGGTTGCGCGTATAAGAATCGGTCGTGAAGGGGAACAGCTCCACGCCGACGGCGTTCAGCCCCTGCAGCAGCGCGATCTCTTCCTCGATGACGGGGACGCCCGAACGCGGGAACAGTCCGATCTTGCCTTCGTTGTGGTAGCGCTGCAGGCGCTTCGTGAAGTTCTTATGCTCCGGCAGGGACTTCTGGTATTCGACCGCCTCGTCGAGGTCGATCTCCGCCGCCGTCTTCGGCCACGGGGAGAGCACCTGCGGGCGCAGCTTGTTCAGAAAAATGTCCTCGTCGATGCGCTCGTGGCGCACGGTGATCAGTTCAGCCAAGGCGTTGTCCTCCTATTGTTCTTGTTCTTGTTC
>JAITHG010000278.1 GCA_031280075.1 Eubacteriales Family XIII. Incertae Sedis bacterium
TGAGCGGATGTAGTGTCTGCCGTGATAGCTTACGGGTGTATTGCTCGCCTCAACGCTGATGAGCAGAAGCTGCTTCCCTTCATGTTCCTGCAACTTTACCGATGGCACAACGCCCAATGCCTGCCGGATCTTGTTCGGAAGCTCTTCAAGCAGCGCATGAGCATTCTCCACGCCAATGACCGTACCGTCATCCTCGCGCCCGATTTCAAGCGTACCGCCCTGTGCATTGGCAAACCCGCACAGGCTTTTGAGGAATTCGTCGCGCCAGTTGCGCTTCCATTCGATGTTTTGGGTTTCTTGGTTCAAAGCCTGACCTCCTGCGGTGTCTGCCGCGCAGCGGATGCGCCTGCCGCGATGCCGCTGTTCCACGCGAAATCCAGATTATACCCCCCACAGGGGAAGCTGCGTGCGATGACTTCGCCTGCGAAGTACAGTCCCGGCACCCGCTTCGCTTCGTAGCTGTCCGGCGAAAGCTCTTCCGGCAGGATGCCGCCCACCGTCGTCTGGGCATCCTTCCAGCCACGCGTGCCCTTGACAGGAATGTCGAAGGCGCGCAGTTCCTCACGGCGCAGCAGCCCGGCAAGCTTTTCATGCACGATGCCGGACAGCCAGACAGAATGGGGACGGTTCTTTTCTGTCTCGACAATATGGGGACGGGGCAGTCCCGCTGCGCGCCCGGCGGCGAGCAGGCTGTCTATCCGCACATCGATGTCCTGCCCTGTCCAAGAAGCGCCGGATGCGCCCTGCAGGAAATCCACCCGTACCGTGTGCTGTGCGCCCTCGCGCAGGTGCAGGGAGAGGTCGAAGACGCAGATGCCTGAGATTCCGTCCTGGACAAACTGGATCTCCCCCTCAGAGAAGGCGACCGGTCTGCCGTCCGCGAGCAGGGACAGCCCTACGCCGCCCGCGCGCACGCCCTTCAGTGCGGATCGGCGCGCGCGCGCCTCATCGGTATAGAGGAGGGGCACCAGACCGGGGCGGATGGGGGCAAGCTGCAAACCGAAACGGCGGGCTATGGTGAAACCGTGCCCGAAGTTGCCGTATTGCGGGCAGGATTTGCCTCCGGTGGCCACCAGCACTTTCGCGGCGGTTGCATGGAAGGTAGGAGAAGAGGGGGAGGCGGGAGAAGCGGGGGAAGCGGGGGTTCCGTCAAGGCGTTTCCCTGACACGTCAAATCCCCCGTCGGCAGACTGCCTTACGTCTTCTATCCGCACGCGGGGGGCGAACGCCACACCACCTGCCCGGGCTGCCCCCGCCAGCGCGTCCCGCACGCTGGCAGCGCGGCGGCTGTAGGGATAGACGCGTCCGGTCGCGTCCACGTCCAGCAGCAGCCCCAGGCTTTCAAAGAAGGCGCGCGACCGATCCCAGCCCTCTGCGTCCGTGTTGGACAGGTTGCAGCGCCCGTTCCCGGTGGCGAGGATCTTCTGCCCCGCTTCCGCGCCCCCCTCCACGAGCAGCACGCGCCTGCCACCGGCGCGGCAAAATGAAACGGCGGCGGCAAGCCCTGCCGCCCCCGCCCCAATGATCAAGAAATCATAGTTTTCTTCCTGTCCCATCCTGTCCATTCGATCCGGTCACCCACAACCTTCCCGCCCCGCACCGCTACGCGATCCGGTTGCCCGCAGCCTCCCGTCCCGCGCCATTATTCGATCCGATCGTCCACGATCTTCCCGTCCCGCACCGACGCGCCGAAGCCCACACCAAACTCCCTAGCGAGCTCGAGCTGCTCCTCGTTCGGCTTGAACCGGACGCGCAGACCTTCGCCGTACACGTTCAGCTTGAGCTGCCTGAGCCGCTCCATGATGTGCGGCACGCCCTCGCCCGTCCAGCCGTATGAGCCGAACGCCGAGGCAAACTTCCCGCCGTGCAGTTTCGCGTTCAGGGACGAGGCGATCTGCCAAATCGGCTCGAGAGCCTCCCCGACGATAGTCGGCGTACCGAGCAGGAAGCCGTCTGCATTTGCAATGGCGGTCATGACCTCCCCGAAGTCCGCGTAGACCATGTCGTAGAGCTGCACATCGATGTCTGCCACCGACTGGATGCCTTCCGTGATCGCATCTGCCATCATCTTCGTATAGCCGTAGGCGGACACATAGGGGATGACGACCGCCTTGCCTGCGTTCGGGTTTTTCGGCGACGACCAGCGCCGGTACAGCTCGATGACCTCCGACGGGTTGTGCGTGATGACCGGTCCGTGCCCCGTCGCGATGACATCGATGGCAAGCCCGTCGATCTTGCGCAGTGCGTTCAGCGCGTCCCCCTTGAACGGTCCGATGATGTTCTCATAATAGTAGACCGTCGCCTTCATGTAGTCCTCGTAGTTTGTAAGCGCCTCGTTTGTCACGTTCGGGTCGCTGTAATGCGAGCCGAAACAGTCGCAGGTCACGAGCGTCTTCAGCTCCGGGACATAGGTGAACATCGTGTCCGGCCAGTGCAGGTTGGGTGCCTGGATGAACTGTAGCGTCTTGCCGCCGATGTCGAGCACATCCCCGTCCTTCACGGCGCGCGCCTTGAAATCCGATCGGTTTGTGATTTCCTTCAGGAAATTCATCGCCCCCGTCGTCCCGATGATCTCCAGATCCGGGATCAGGTCGATCAACCGCTCGATCGTGCCGCTGTGATCCGGCTCAGTGTGGTCTACGATCAGTGCGTCGATCTTCGAAAGCGGCGTGATGCTCTCTACGCGCGCGATCCATTCGTCGAAGCAGTACGACTTCGATGCCTCGAACAGCACCGTCTTCTTCGTCCCCTTGAGCACATACGAATTGTAGGTAGTCCCATAATCCGTCCGCATCACGATGTCAAACACGCGCAGATCCGGGTCGAGCACGCCCACCCAGGTAAAATCGTCCAAAATCTGCTTTGCCTTGATCTCCATTCCGTTCTCCTTGCTGTTACAATTCTGTTTATAATCCAATTATGCTGAAGCGTTTGGCATTGCCCGCAAGCATGCCACCCGCAACCGTGTCACTGCCCATAAGTTCCAACCTCTGCCCCGCATCTGGTTCGGCACCTGCATCCCATGCTGTTTTTGGTCTAGCTCACGCCATTCTGCCTCGTCGCGCCTACCCTGCCCCCGCATCTGACCTGCTTTCTGCACCCCGTGCTGTTTTCGGTCTAGCTCACGTCCTTCGGCGGTATTATCCCGTTCCCGTTCCCGTTCCCGTTCCTATAATTATACCATACTTATAATATATACAGCATGCACTTTATTGCTCCGGCAGCTAAACATTGGACACAAAGCGGTGTTCAGCACACCGGCATGCAAGGCGCAAAACACAGCAATACTGGCGGTATTGCGAGGCCTTGCAACGCAGCAGGACGGTGTGCCGGACGGCGCGACTGCCCAAGGTTTAGCTGTCGGGGCAATAAC
>JAITHG010000038.1 GCA_031280075.1 Eubacteriales Family XIII. Incertae Sedis bacterium
TCGAACCGTTTGGCAGGGTCTGGGATACCCACACTGTGGAGCATCTCCACGCTGCGTTCCCGTGCCTCCCTCTTCCCCAGCCGAAGATGCTCCATCATCACTTCCGACATCTGCCTTCCGATGGTCATGGCAGGGTTGAGGGAGGTCATCGGCTCCTGAAATACCATCGAAATCCTGCGCCCGCGAATTGCGCACATCTCCCTGCTCTCCTTTGGAAAACGGAGCAGATCCACGCCTTCGAAATCCACGATCCCAGAGACGATCCTGCCCGGAGGCGTAGGGATCAGTTGCATGACGGACATCTGCGACACCGATTTTCCGCAGCCGCTTTCGCCGACCACCCCAACGATCTCGCCCTCGTCCACAGCGTAGGAGATGTCGTCTACCGCCCGCACCGTCCCGCGCTCTGTCCTGAACTCGGTCGTCAGGTTCCTCACATCCAGCAGCTTGCCCATGCAACCCTCCGTTCCCGCGCAACACACAATGCGCGATGCAAGCCCAGCCCTCGCTGCGCATCCTACTCTGAAGTCGTCCCACGGAGTTTTGGATCCAGCGCGTCACGCAGCCCATCCCCGAGCATGTTCAGTGAAAACACGAGCACCATGATCATCAGTCCAGGCACGATGGAAAGAAGCGGTCTGACCGTCAGGTACTCAAACCCGTCGTAGCACATCGAGCCCCACGCCGGCAGTGGTGGCGTGATGCCGATGCCGAGAAAGCTGAGAGCAGCCTCCGCCATGATCGCCCCGCCCATCGTCATCGTCATCATCACGATGAGGGGCGATGTGATGTTGGGAAAGATATGCCGGAAGAGGATACGCGGCTTTCTTGCGCCGATCACCCTCTCTGCCAGGATGTAGTCGTTTTGCTTGACAGATAGCACCTGTCCATTGATGAGCCGGATGTAACCGGGCAGCATGGCGAGGGAGACCGCCAGCACGACTCCGGGGATGCCCGCCTTCAAGGCGGCGATGATAAGCAGGGACAGGATGAGGTTCGGGATCGCCATCATTGCGTCAGTGATGCGCATGATCACGCTCTGGACGATACCCCCCACATAGCCTGCCACAAGACCGATCAGCGTGCCGAGCACCGCATCGACGATCGAAGTAAACACGCCGACCATCAGGGCGATCCTGGAGCCGAACAGCAGCCGGCTGAACAGGTCTCGCCCAAGCGAATCCGTACCCAGCAGATGGCTGATTCCCGGGTCTGCGAGCGTCGCATAGAGATCCTGGTCATTTTCGCCATACGGCGCGATGAGATCCGCGAAGACCGCGATGAACAGGATGAGTAAGAACAGCACGGAGGAGACCCGGACGATCTTCCGCTGGAAAAACACTTTCCGGAAACGCCGAAACTCATTAACGGGCGGCAGAAGAGGCTCTTCAAAGAGATCGTTGCCCCTGTCTTTGTTGTCATCGTTCAAAGTATTCATGCGATACCGCCTTTGCTGTACTGTATGCGCGGATCGATCCATCCGTAGAGCAGATCAATCAGCAGGTTCGCGAGCACCACGAAGACCGTCATGACCACCGTGACCGCCTGGACGACCGTGTAGTCCTGCTCGAGCATCGCCTCGACAAGGAATCGCCCCATCCCCGGGATCACGAACACGGTCTCGACGACGACGGAACCGCCGACAATCATGCGCATCATGTTGCCTTGAAGCGTCACGACAGGCATCAAGGAGTTCTTGAACACATGTTTGAGAAGCACTTTGCGCTCATTCAGCCCCTTTGCCCAAGCAGTCCGGATGTAGTCCTCCCCGAGCACCTCGAGCACGCTGGAACGCATCTGGCGCGCGGCGGACGCAATGGGCAGGAATGCAGTGACAAGGACGGGCAGGATGCTCTGTTTGAAGGACAGGGCAAAATCGTCCCAAGGCAGCGTATAGCCATAGACGGGCAGCCACTGCAGCTTGACGGCGAATGCGTACATGAACAGAATCCCCAGCCAGAAAGTCGGGGCGGTGATCCCGATGTTTGCGAAGACCGTCACTAGGTCGTCGATCCACTTCCCCCGCCGCACGGCGCTGATGATGCCGAGAAGCGGTCCGATGATGCAGCCGATCACAAAGGCCGTCAGACCGATCAGAAGCGTCACGACGATCCTGTGCCACATCTGCGGACCGATCTCGAAATCGTTCATGATGGAACGCCCAAAGTCTCCGCGGACGATGTCCTTCGCCCAGCGCAGATACTGTTCCACCAAAGTTCCGTTCAGCCCCTTCTCTTCCTTCAGCGCCTCGATCATCTCCGGCGTGTAGGTGTTGAAGCTGTCAGCGGAGACCAGCATCTGGATCGGGTCGCCCGGGATGGCCCTGACCAGCAGGAAGATGATGATGCTGACGATGAACGTGACCAGTACCGCGTGCAACAGGCGGCGAACTATGTACGAAAACATCTGTCACTCCGTTTCTCCGCAGGCGACCCCCTTCGAAGGTTTATTGCTGTTCCTTCCAGCAGAGGTCAGGACGCCATACGGTGCCCAGACCGTAGTCCGCAAAGAACCCGTCGTGGACGGTCTCCTTCACGGCAAACACGTCATAGGTATCGTACACCGGGATGTGCGTCATGTTCTGCAGCATAATGCGGTGCAATTCCTGCACCATCTCCGTATCAACCGTCTCCGTGTGCCATGCGTCCTCGTAGAGCTGCTGGGTCTGATCCAAGGGGCGCCACAGGCTTGGATAGTAGAGGAATTCCGGATCCCAGCCCTTCATGCGGTAGGTCGTCATTATGACCGGAAGCGGGCGGATGGTGGACGCGAGCAGTCCCTCGTAACCTGTCATCTCCCTGTCGTTCTTCTCCGCGTTCGTCAGGTACTCCGTCTTCACGGTCAGCCCGAGCGCGCGCAGCATTGTCGCCATCGCTTCGTTTGTGTCCTTGCTGATGCCAGGCGTCGCTGAGCCTGTCCAGAGCAATACTTCGAAGCCATCGGGGTAGCCTGCCTCGGCGAGCAGCGCCTTCGCCTTCTCAAGATCGAAGCCCGGCGCGTTTTCGGACTCCGGCAGATGGGCGGGGAACCCTTCCGGGACATACTGGTAGGCGGGGGTATTGACACCGAAGCCCTGCGCCGCCATCAGCGCATCGCGGTCGAGTGCCATCGAGATCGCTTCCCGCACTTTCTGGTTGGAGAGCGGCGAATCTTTGTTCATGCTGTCAGGGTAAAGCGCGAGAGGACCGCCCGGACGCTTCTCCAAGTGTATCCCGTCCAATGCCTCCAGCGCCGATGCCTGCTGGACGTTCGAGCAGTACAGGACATCCACGGCCTGATCGCCTGTCGCGCTAGTCAGCGCTGTCTTCTGGGTGTTCAGATCTGTAATCTCTACATACTCGACTGCATCCAGGTAGGGCTTGCCTTCTTGCCAGTAATCCTCAAACTTCACGAACTTCACGTTCTGCCCGGGGTTGATCTCGTCCACTTTGAACGGACCGGTTCCCACAGGGTGGTTTTGTGCCTCTTCCGGACCGTATTGATCGAAAGAATCCTTCGATATGATCGCGAGCCACTTCGATGCCATGAAGCCTTCGTAGCTGTTCATATAGTTTTCCATGAAGAGGACGACTTCATCCTCTCCGCGCACCTCCGCACGCAGATAGTTCTTGTCCTGCTTGCCTTCCTCGATCACGCGGTTGATGTTCCAAGCGACTACCTCCGGAGTCATGTCGGTGCCGTCGTGAAATTTTACGCCTTTGCGGATTTTGAAGACCACCTCTCCCTTGTCTGGGAAGGCAGTGTACTCCTCCGCGAGCCAAGGCTCATAGTCGCCGAATGTCGTTTCGATCAGGAGCCCTTCATAGCAGGGCACACAGATGACATTCGGGGCGCGCGTGGCAAGCGATGGCACGCCGAACTGCTGTTTTGTGTCCGCCGAGATGTCCCAGATCACCCGGAGTGTCCCGCCGTACTGCGGTTCGCCTGCTGCCGGTGTCGCCGGATCGCTGCTGCTTTCCGTTCCTCCCTGCGCAGGCTCGCCAGCAGGGGGTTCGCCTTCGTCCTGCCCGCCGCAGGCGACCAGTGCGATGACCACCACGAGCACCGCTGCTGCCGCGACAAGCCTCCGGATCCATTTCTTCCTTCCTGTCATGATAGCCTCTCCTTCCTACTCGATGCATTCGTAGACAATAGGGGGTTCCGATCCATGTCGGCATCCATCACAATCATAAAAACTCCCGGTTGCAGATCACGTCTCACGCTTGGTTAACCTGCCGGATTATCTCAGGTTGTCCGCAGGGCATCCCTCCGTCCATGTTATTGAAGCCCTCCATACAGCTCCCT
>JAITHG010000050.1 GCA_031280075.1 Eubacteriales Family XIII. Incertae Sedis bacterium
GCGTAGACACGCCTGCCCGTGGCGACCCCTTTTTCCAGCACCGTCAGGTCTTTCTCCATGAGGATGATGTCGGCGGATTCCTTTGCAATGTCCACGGCGGTGTCCACGGACACGCCCACATCCGCCGCCTTCATGGCAGCGGCATCGTTGACCCCGTCGCCGAGGAAGCCGACCGTGTGCCCGTCCGCCCGCAGCACGGAGACGACGCGCTGCTTCTGCACGGGCGAGAGTTTGGCAAAGACGACCGTCCTGCCTGCCGCCTGCCGCAGGGCATCGTCGTCCATGCCCTCCACGTCCGAGCCGAGCAGGGTGTGCCCCGCGTCGATGCCCACCTGCCGGCAGATGCTCTTCGTCACGGCATCGTTGTCGCCGGTCAGCACCTTCACGCCCACGCCGCGGGCACGGAGTGCGGCGACCGCCTTCGCAGCGCTCTCCTTCGGCGGGTCGAGGAAGGCGAGGTAGCCGATGAGCACCATGCCTGCCTCGTCTGCTACCGAAAATGTCCCCTCGGGAGAGGGATCCGTCTTCTGCGACACACCGAGCACGCGCAGCCCGTCCGCGTTGTAGCGGACGCAGGTGTCCATGACCTCACGGCGCAGCGCCTCCGTCATCGGCTCGACCCTTCCGCCGTATTCCACAAAAGCCGAGATGGACAGCATCTCCTCGATCGCACCCTTCGTGATCATCTGCGTCTTGCCGTTTCGATCCTCCACGACGACGCTCATGCGCCGACGCGAAAAGTCGAAGGGGATTTCGTCCACTTTCCGGTAGGCATCGTCCGGGGCAGCGACCCCCTCCTCCCGCGCGCGCTCGATGATGGAGACATCCATGAGGTTTTTCAGACCCGTCTGCCAGTAACTGTTCAGGTAGGCGTGGCGCAGCACGCGCGTGTCGAGGTTGCCGTGCACATCGAGATGGTACTCGAGGACGACTTTGTCCTGCGTCAGCGTGCCCGTCTTGTCCGTGCACAGTACATCCATCGCGCCGAAGTCCTGAATGGCGTTCAGCCCTTTGACGATGACCTGCCCGCGCGCCATCGACACCGCTCCCCGTGCGAGGTTGGCGGAGACGATCATCGGCAGCATCTCCGGCGTCAGCCCGACCGCGACGGACAGGGCGAACAACAGCGCCTCCAGCCAGTCTCCTTTCGTGAACCCATTGAGAAGCAGCACGACGGGCACCATGACGAGCATGAAGCGGATCAGCAGCCAGGACACGGACGAGACACCTTTCTCGAAGCTCGTCGGCGGTGCCTTCTCCTGCAGCATCCCCGCGATCCTGCCCAGTTCGGTGTCGTCCCCGACGGCGAGCACGATCGCTGTCGCGGAGCCGGCTACGACCGTGCTGCCGAGGAAGGCGAGATTCGGAAGGTCGAGCGGGGCATCCCCTCCCTCTGCCGCCGATGTCGCGACCGCAGTGGCAAATTTTTCAACAGGCTCGCTTTCGCCGGTCAGCGAGGACTGGCTGACGAAGAGATCCTTCGCCTGCAGGATGCGCACATCCGCCGGGATGATGTCTCCGGCGGCGAGCCGCACGAGGTCGCCCACGACGATCTCGTCGATGGGGATCTCGCACGCACCTGGCGCGGCTCTGCCCTCGCAGACGCGCAGGACATCGGCGGTCGTCTCCACCATCTCGCTGAGGCGCTCGGCGGCGTTGCCGCTGCGCAGTTCCTGGATGAAGCGCAGCAGCCCGCTGATCAGGATCATCGTCATCACGATGGCGACTGCCGGAATGTCTTTGGACAGCAGGGAGATGCAGGACAGCACAAAGAGGATGCCCGTAAACGGGTTCAGGAAGGCATCCCGCAGCCGATGTAGGGCGGAGACTTTCGAGTGCTGCGTGATCTGGTTTGCGCCGTACAGGTCGCGCATCTCACTGACCTTGAACGCGTCGAAGCCATCCCCGGTGTTGTCGTACTGGATGCGCAGGGTGTCCGCCTCGTGCGCCGCCGCACCCAGCAACCTCCGTCTTGCACGCTCCTGCCTCGTGCGCGTCTGCTGCTGCATGTCTTTCCTCGCCATTGTCTCGCCTCCCTTCGCGTTCGCTTGTCTTCAGGCACAAAAAAAGTTTCTGCCGCCCTTCGGTTGGGCGGCAGAAACAGCATTGACTCTCATGCGGACGCATATGCGTCCGCTGCCTTGTAGAATTCTCAATCCTCGCGGTCGAGCGTCGCCTCATAGAGATCCTCCGCACTGTCCCACGCCTCGATGATCTGCGGGACGACCTTGTAGAGATCGCCGACGATGCCGTAGTCCGCCACCTCGAAGATGGGGGCGCTGGGATCCTTGTTGATGGCGACGATCAGCTCGGAGGTCTGCATGCCTGCGAGGTGCTGGATGGCTCCGGAGATGCCGCAGGCGAAGTAGATCTTCGGCTTGACGGTCGTCCCAGTCTGCCCGACCTGGTGCGAGTGGTCAATCCAGCCCGCGTCCACCGCCGCCCTCGAGGAGCCGACGACACCGCCGACCTTGTCGGCGAACTGCTTGATCAGCTTGAAGCCGGAGGGATCGCCGAGACCGCGCCCGCCGGAGCAGATGATGTCTGCGTCCGTCAGGGAGACGAGCTCCTTGGCGCTCTTGACGACATCGAGAACCTGGATGTGGATGTCGGACTCGGCAAGCGCGGGCTTGAAGCGGATGGTCTCGCCCTGCGCGCCTTCCTTGCGCTCGCGACGCGTCATTACACCGGGGCGCACGGTCGCCATCTGCGGACGGGTGCGCGGCGTGACGATGGTCGCCATGAG
>JAITHG010000097.1 GCA_031280075.1 Eubacteriales Family XIII. Incertae Sedis bacterium
CAAGGCGGAGGCGCAGCGCAAGCTGGACGGCGCGCAGGACAACCTCGACCGCATGAACGACATCATCCTCGACATCGAGTCGCGCATCGGCGGGCTCAAGACGGAGAGCGAAAAGGCGAAGGAACATGCAGAGCTGACCGCCCGCTACCGCGAGCTCGAGATCAACATCACTCTGAAGAACATCGAAAACGTCACAGAGAAAAACCGTGAGATGAAGGCGCAGCTGGAGGAGGCGACGCGCTCCGTCGAAGCGAAGCGCGCGAAGCGTGTTGCGGCAGAGGAAGCGCTTGCGGCGCACAGGAAGCGCGACGGGGAGCTTGAGACGGACGCGACAGGGCTGCGCGCGCAGAGTGCAGCCCGGACGGAGCGGGCGCTCGCCATCCGCAGCGCCGCACTGCTCGACGAGGAAAAGCGCCGGACGATGGCGCGCGACAGGGAACGACTCGCACAGGAACTGGCTACGCTCAGCGCCCGCATCGAGACAGAGGACGCGCACCTGAAAGAGCTCAAGGAGCTAAAGGCCAGATCCGACAGGGAGATGGCGGCGTTGAACGACGAACTCGCAGCAAAGTTGGCGGCGGCGGCAGACGCATCGGCTTCCCTTGCCTCCCTGCAAGGCGGCATAGAAGAGCGGCGTGGCTCGGTCTACGATCTTTCGCGGGAGAAGAGCGTAAAGGAGACCGAACTGGCAAGCAACCTTGATCTCATGTCAAACTTCGACGAGGCACGGCAGAGGTTGGCGGCGGAGCGTGCGGATGCGGAGGGTGCGATCACGGATGCAGAGCAGGCATTCGCAGAGGCGGAAAGTCGCAAGCAGAAACTCGCTGACGAAGTCAAGGCAGTGACGGATCGGCAGTCCGCCCTGCGCCAGTCATACGAAGACTCCATGCGCGAAGCAGGCGAGTCCAGGCAGATCCTGGAGCGCCTTCGCATCGAGACGGAGCAACTCTCCACCCGCAAGAAGACCATCGAGGAGATGGAGGCGAACTACGAAGGCTACAACGCGGGGGTTCGCGCCATCATGAAACAGGGCATCAAAGGCATACACGGTGTCGTGGCCGAGCTCATGACGGTGGATAAGGGCTATGAGACCGCGATCGAGACCGCGCTGGGGCAGTCCCTGCAGAACATCATCTGCGAGGGGGACGATGCCGCAAAGCGTGGCATCCGCTGGCTGAAGGAAAACCGGGCAGGGCGCTTGACCTTCCTGCCTGTCTCGTCCATCCGCCCACGCAACAAGTATGCGGACGAAAAGGCGGAGAAGAGCGCGGGGTTCGATGCCTATGCGACGGATCGCATCCATTTCGACGGGCAGTATCGGGACATCTTCGATTACCTGCTCGGCGGCATCATCATTGCCAGCGACCTGGACAGCGCGGTGGCTCTTTCGAAAGACAACCCTGAGGGATACAGGTACGTGACACTCGGCGGGGAGGTCGTCACGCCGGCTGGCGCGCTGACGGGCGGAGCTTACCGAAACAAGACGGCAAACCTGCTGGAACGCCGTGCGGAGATATCCGGTCTGGAGCAGAACATCGACAGGCTCGTGCGGGAATCAGAGCACCGCGCCGATCTCTTGGAGGAGCTGAACACCCGCGCGGAGGACTGCGTACGGGAGTTGCAGGATGCCGAGGTGAAGCGGCGCGAGGCGGACGCGGCCCTGGCCGAGACGGGTGGTGAACTGAGATCCCTGTCCTTCCGGCTGGACGAGATGCGCGGGCGTCTTGAAAAGCGCAGCCGTGAACTGCGCACGGCGGAAGACGACAAGCTCCGGAGCGCGGCGATGAACGATGCCCTGCTGGCTGACATCAAGACGCTTGCGGAGAAGATTGCGGCACTGGAGACGGCGGCGCAGACGGACGATGCCTCCTTGACGGAGGCGCGCAGGGCTGCGGAGGAAGCCAGCGAGGCCGCGACGGAGATCCGTCTGCGCGTCGCGTCCGCTGTGGCGGAGCAGACAGCTGCGGCAGAGAACGCGTCGCGGGCGGAAATGGGCAGGCAGCAACTGGCCCGGGAGCAGGACGGGAAAGCATCCGAGCTGGCGGAGATAGAGGCGCTGGAGAGCGCTTCGGCAGAAGGGGACGATTTCGCAGCCGTCGTGGCGGCGCTCGACGAGGAGAAGCAGGAGCTGGAAAAAAAGCTGGAGGCGGTTCTGGCAGAGCGCGGAGACGTGCGCACACGCATCGACGAGTGCGAGTACAGTCTGACGGGGCTGTCCGGTGCAATCGACAGGGAGATCTCGTCGAAGACGGCAATGGAAATTGAGATCGGCAGGCAAGAGACGAGACTCTCGAATTGGAAGGAAAAGCTGTTCGACGAATTTGAACTCTCCTATGTCCACGCCCTCGACTTCAAACAGGACAATTTTGTGATGAGCACAGCCGTCAAGGAGAACAGGGACATCAAGGAACGCCTGCGCGGGCTTGGCGATGTCAATCCCGGCGCTATCCGGGAATACGAGGAGACGAAAGAGCGCTACGACTTTTTGACGGAGCAGCGTGACGACATCCTGCTGTCTATGGCGGACTACCAACGCATCGTCACGGACATGGACAAGATCAGCAAGGAACGCTTCCGCGACTGCTTCGACGCCGTCGTGACAAACTTCGACGAAACCTTCAAGCTGCTCTTCGGGGGAGGCAAGGGCGAGCTGCGCCTGGAGGACGAGAGCGACCCGCTGGAGAGCGGCATCATCATCAGCGTGCGCCCACCGGGAAAGACGAACCTCGTCAGCATCGACAGCTACAGCGGCGGCGAGAAATCCATGATCGCCATCGCTTTGATGTTTGCCATCCTGAAGGCGAAGCCATCGCCGTTTTGCATCCTGGACGAGATCGATGCAGCCCTCGACGAGACGAACATCCACCGATTCGCAAACTACATCATCAACTTCAAGGAGACGCAGTTCGCTCTCGTGACGCACCAGCGTTCGACGATGGAATATGCAGATGCACTCTTCGGTGTGACGATGCAGGAACAGGGGGTCACGACAATCCTGTCCCTGCTGCTCGGAGAAAAAAACACGGAGGAGTTTGCCAGCAGGCTCGATGCCTCGTGACCGCTACCGGGTGACCACTACCGAACCGGCTCTTTTTCGTGACGCTTTGGTCGCGCCATGAGCGCGGCGAGAGCGTCCTTCGGCGTGAGCGTGCCTTTTCCCATCTGGTAGCTCGCCTCCGTGATCGGCATTTCGACACCTTCGCGCGCGGCGAGCCCCACAGCCGCCTCCGCCGTGAAAATGCCCTCTACGACCATGCCCACGCGGGCGACGGCCTCATCCGGCGCAACGCCTTCGCCGATCATGATGCCGCATCGCCGGTTGCGGCTGTGCATGCTCGTGCATGTCACGATGAGGTCGCCGATGCCCGCGAGCCCTGAAAACGTCTCCTGCCGTGCCCCGAGTGCCGCTCCAAGCCGGATCATTTCGGCGATGCCGCGCGTCATGAGCGCCGCTTTCGTATTGTCCCCAAATCCCATGCCGTCCGATATGCCCGCGCCGAGCGCAATGATGTTTTTGAGCGAGCCGCCAAGTTCCAGACCAATGACATCGTCGTTCGTGTAGACGCGGAAGCTGTCCGTGGCGAACGTGTCCTGGATGAACTCCGCCGCCGCGATGTCCCTCGATGCCACCGCTACCGTTGTCGGAAGAAAGCGCGCGACCTCTTCCGCGTGGGATGGCCCAGACAGAACGACGTATGTCTGGGCAGGCACGGATTCCTCCGCGATCTGCGAAATGGTTCTCAGGCTCTTCTGCTCGATGCCTTTGGCGACGTTCACGATGACGGCTCCGGGATCCATGGAGACCGCCGCGCCCGTGACCGCCGTCCGGAAGTGCTGGGCAGGGACGGCGAACAGGACGATGGATGCGCCCGTCACTGCCTCTGCGACCGTTCCGACGGTGCGCAGCCCGTCAGCAAGCTTCACGCCCGGCAGGTAGCGACGGTTCTCGCCGTGCGCTCCGATGTCTTCGAGCACAGTGTCGTCGATATCCCACATGCGAACCTCGTGCCCACTGTTGGCGAGCATGTTCGCGAGAGCAGTGCCCCAAGACCCTGCACCGACCAGACCGATTGTTTCAGGCATTTCCTGTACCTCCTATAATAATGAAAACAGTTTCCTATCCCTTTTTGCCGAAGCTCATGGGAGGTTCCGTTCCCTTGAGCAGGCGCTTGATGTTGTCGCTGTGCTTGACGATGATCAAGATGACGATCGCGGCAAAGATGATGAAATAATCAGGGCATAGGAAGAACGACAGCGGGACTGTGCAGATGCAGGCGATGAGCACTGCCGCCGAGACGCGCATCGTGATCACCGTGACGAGTAGGACGATGCCGATCCCGATGAGTGCGAGCCTCCAGTCGAGGAAGAGGAGCACACCAAAGGTTGTGGCTACGCCTTTGCCACCACGGAAGCCAAACAAGGCAGGCCACATGTGCCCAACGACTACCGCGACACCGCAGATGCCCGCGGCCAGGCTCACCCCTTCAAAGGTCCACGTGCCCGTGTCGTAGTAATGTGTCACGTAGACAGGGATGAAGCCCTTCATCACGTCTATGAGGAAGGTGAAGGCACCTGCCCGTTTTCCGATGGTACGCATTGCGTTCGTCGTGCCCGCGTTCCCGCTGCCCTCGTTGCGCACGTCCACACCGTGGACGCGACCGATGAGGATCGCCCCGTTCAGGTTTCCCAGCAGGTAACTCACGGCTACGAACACGATCAGGAGAATGATATTAATGAGACTCTGCATCTACTCTTTCTCCCCCTTTCCGCGAAAGACGAATTTGATGGGCGTTCCGACAAAGCCCCACACATCCCGGATGCGATTTTCCAAGTAACGGCTGTACGAGAAGTGCATGAGCGCACGGTCGTTGACTTGGAAGGAAAACAGCGGTGGCTTCACGCCGATCTGGGCGACGTAGTAGATCTTCAGCCTGCGCCCCTTGTCCGAAGGGGGCTGCTTCATGAGGGTGGCATCTTGCACGAGGCTGTTGAGCTGCCCCGTCGCGATGCGCATAGCGCGGTTTTCGGCAACGGTGGTCGCGAGGTCGAGGACATTCAGAAGGCGCTGCCCCTCCTTCACGGAGATGAAGACATCGGGGGCATAGGAGAGGAAGGGTACTTCGCGGTGCAGTCGCTTGCGGTATTCCTCCAGCGTGCCGGTCTGCTTTTCGACGAGATCCCACTTGTTGATGACGAGGACAACGCCCTTTCCAGAGTCGTGCGCCAGCCCGGCGATCTTCTTATCCTGTTCAGTCAGTCCTTCAGCCGCGTCTATCATGACGACGCAGACATCGCTGCGTTCGATGGCGGCTATGGCGCGTGCAACACTGTAGCGCTCGATGTTCTCGTGCACCTTGGCCTGCCTGCGAAGCCCTGCCGTGTCGATGAGGATGTAGTGGTTCCCGTCGTAGGCGAAGGGGGTGTCGATGGCATCTCGCGTCGTGCCCGCGATGTCCGAAACGATGAGCCTGTTCTCCCCGAGAAAGGCATTGATAAGGCTTGACTTGCCGACGTTCGGCTTGCCGACGACGGCGATTCGAATGCGGTCATCGTCCTCGTCCGGTCCGTCCTGCGCCGGGATGCTGCCGGTGATCTCGTCCAAGGCATCCCCCAGCCCGGTCATGTTCACAGAGGAAACGGGGATGGGATCGCCCAGACCCAGCGTATAAAAATCATAGAAACTGTCCGGGAGCTTGCCCCTGGCATCCACCTTGTTGACGATGAGGACAACCCGCTTTTTCGTCATGCGCAACATGGCGGCGATGTCGTCGTCGGCAGAAGTGATGCCGTCCTTGCCGTCCACCATGAAGACGATGACCTCTGCCAGATCCATGGCCATCTGCGCCTGCTCGCGCATCTGCGACATGATGACATCCTGCGTGTCAGGGTCGATGCCGCCCGTGTCGACCAAGGCGAAGCGCTTGCCCGCCCATTCTGCCTCGGCGTAGATGCGGTCACGTGTGACACCGGGCGTGTCGTCCATGATGGAGATGCGACTGCCCACAATCTTGTTGAAGAAGGTCGACTTTCCTACGTTTGGCCTTCCGACGATGGCAATGATTGGCAACTCCATTTACTGTCCGCCCCTTTCAAAGATGCTCTCCGCATATGCCTTGGGGTCAAAGGGCAGCAGGTCGCCCATCTTTTCGCCGAGCCCGATGAACTTGACGGGCAGGTCGAACTCGTCGGAGATCGTGATGGCAATACCACCCTTGGCTGTACCGTCGAGCTTTGTGATGACAATGCCCGTGACCTCCGCGACGCTGCCGAACTCCTGGGCTTGGCTGACGGCGTTCTTTCCCGTCGTCGCGTCGAGCACGAGCAGTGTCTCGCGCGATGCCTCGGGGTATTCACGTCCTATGACCTTGTTCATCTTTTCGAGTTCGTTCATGAGGTTGCGCTTGTTCTGGAGCCGCCCCGCCGTGTCGCAGATGAGCACGTCCGCGCCTCTTGCCTGCGCTGCTTTGATGCTGTCGTAGATGACGGCCGAGGGGTCGGCTCCCTCGGCGTGGCGGATGACATCTGCGCCCACACGCTCCCCCCAGACGGCGAGCTGGTCTGCCGCCGCCGCGCGGAAGGTGTCGGCCGCCGCGAGTACGACACGCTTGCCCTGAGCCACGTAGCGGTGGGCGAGCTTCGCGATCGTGGTCGTCTTGCCACCACCGTTCACACCCACCATGAGGATGACGAGGGGGTAGCTGTCTGTCATCTTCAGGCGTTCACCCTTGTCCACCAGTTGTTCGACGATGGCGGCGATCTGCGCCTCAACGCCATCAGGCGAATCGATGTACTGTTCCTTCACGTCCTTTCGCAGCTGTTCGACGATGCGCAGGGATGTCTCCATTCCGATGTCCGAGGTGATGAGAATCTCCTCCAGCTCCTCGAAGAGTGCCTCGTCTATCTGCGGTCTCCCCATGATCGCATCCGAGATGCGCTCCGACAGTCGCCCGAAGAATCCTTTTTTCTGTCCGAATAATGCCATTTGTATCCTTTCGTGATGCTCTGTGCTGAATATCAGTAAATGCGCGTGATCGAAAAACCCTCGTCTTCCAGTTCGTCGAGGATTTCCCGGATGTGCTCCTGCCCGTTCGTCTCTACGGTCACTTCGAGGGCGACCTTGTTCGAGTAGCGGTCGACCGCCTTGAACTGGTTGTGCTCCAGCTCGATGACGTTTGCGCCAAGGCTCGCCAGCAGTGTAGCGACTTTCACAAGCTGCCCCGGTCTGTCGGGAAGCTCGACGGAGAAGCACATGATGCGTCCGCGGCTGATCATCCCCTGGTTGATGATGGAACTGAGCGTCACGGTGTCGATATTGCCGCCACTCATGACGCATACGATTCGCTTCTTCGCCCCCGCGCGTTTCCTCAGTCCCGCGAGAGGGACGACACCGGCGGTCTCCGCGATGAATTTGTGTTTTTCGATCATGAGCAGGACGTTTTCCATGATGTCCTTCTCTGTAACGGTGATCACGTCGTCCAGGAAGCGCTGCGCGATGGCAAATGTCAAGTCGCCGGGCTGCTTGACGGCGACGCCTTCCGCGGCTGTCCGAACCTCAGCAAGCCGCGTGACGCGCCCCTCGTCCAGTGAGATCTTCATGGAGATCGCGCCCTTTGGAACCACTCCGATGACCTTGACCTTCGGGCGCAGGGCTTTCACGATCAGGGCGATGCCGCTGACCAGCCCACCACCGCCGATGGGCACGAGGATCTCGTCCACGGTGTCGAGCCCTTCGAGGATCTCCAGACCGACCGTGCCCTGACCGCAGATGACATCGTAGTCGTCGAAGGGGTGGACGAAGACGCTGCCGCGCTCCTGCGCCAGCTCGACTGCGTGGCTGAAGCTTTCGTCGTAGACATCGCCGTGCAGAATGACCTCTGCGCCATACGCCCGCGTAGCGCTTACTTTCAGCAGAGGCGTGATGCTCGGCATGACGATGGTCGCCGGCGCGCCCTTCATCTGTGCGGAACGCGCAACGCCCTGCGCATGGTTGCCGGCGGAAGAGGCGATGACACCGCTCGCAAGCTCTGCTTCCGACAATCCGGCGATCTTATTGTAAGCTCCCCTGATCTTGAACGATCCCGTCGTCTGCAGATGCTCCGGCTTCAGGAAGACTTCCCCGCCGTATTCGCTGCTGTAAAATTCGCTTTTGATGAGTGGGGTGGGGGTCAATACCCCGGAGAGTGTCTCAGCCGCGCGGCGGATGTCCGCCTCGTGGTCGCGATTCATAAATTCTTCGATCCGTGTCCTATCCATGTATAGTTCCGCTTTCTCGCCATTTGGGTTGTCATTTTGGTGTTGCCCTTTATTTTACCATGGTTTTTGGGGTGACGCACCCCTTGACAAAACCGCTCGGATATCAGAGAATAGTACATGCGGCTTGCCGCAAAAACCAAATACGGGGATATAGCTCAGCTGGGAGAGCGCGTGGTTCGCAATCACGAGGTCAGGGGTTCGATCCCCCTTATCTCCACCAAGAAGACGAGGATGCTCTGCAAAGAGGCATCCTCGTCTTGTTGATAAGGAAGCGGGGGATCGAACCCGAAAGGGCTGAAGCGTCCGGCGGACGCTTCAGTCAGCGTAGTCTTTCAATGCCTCCTCGATCTCGTCTCGGTGCTCCTCAAAGGCATCATCCAAGTCTTCCATCGTGTCGGTAAAGCTCTGCTGCAAACCGACGGATATATCGATTTTTACCCCATAATGGTGGTAGACGATCTCGAAACTATCGTCTTCCATGATGGTCTCAGACTCTTTTTCGGGGTTTTCCACCTGATCGACGTTTACCCATATGTATTGCCCATTGTACTTGTAGCACCACCCCGCCATGAAAACCATGGCATCAGAACCGACCCCCATCGCCTCGTCGAAGGACAGTTCGCTGTCAGGCTTGCTGCCGTCCCCGATATTCCAGCCATAGCAGTTGTGGCCAAGCTCGGA
>JAITHG010000099.1 GCA_031280075.1 Eubacteriales Family XIII. Incertae Sedis bacterium
CCAACAGTTTCGGCGAGTGGGAGGAGCAGAAGGAGCACAGGGAACCTCCGCTGCCGCTGGATGGCACCGTCGACCACCACGACCCGTATGTGGATGACGACTGCTTCTACCAGCCGGGCGACCTGTACCGCCTGATGACGGAAGACAAGCGCGCTGTACTCATCGGAAACACCGCCGCAAACATCGCCCCCGTCACCGACAACATCAAGTACCGCCATGCCGCGCACTGCTATCTCGCGGACAAGGAGTACGGTGAGCGCATCGCCGAGGCGCTGGGGCTTGCTATAGACAAGGTCGTCGCGCTCGCCGCAATGGGGCGTGAGGAAAGGCTGAAGGCGACCAGCGAAGCCGCTTGGAACTGACCGTGTAATCAATTGACTTTTGAACTTTTGAATATGGCTCACTTTGTCGCAGCCAAGAGATATGTCATTCTCACACTTACTTGTTCCGGCAGCTAAACATTGGACACAAAGCGGTGTTCAGCACACCGGCGTGCAAGGCGCAAAACACAGCAATACTGGCGGTATTGCGAGGCTTTGCAACGCAGCAGGACGGTGTGCTGGACGGCGCGACTGTCCAAGGTTTAGCTGTCGGAACAATAAACCGCCGACATGCGTGAATTTGCTTGACAATGGATGTACGACGTACTATATTATACCTTCTATAGGTGCCTGTTGTCATGAAACAAATGGAGGAATCAAAGCATGGAGGAAAACACTGTCGTAAAGGTTCAGACCAAAGACTGGGCCAACCCGACACCGGCCGGACTCGTGGCGTTTGCTGTCGCGTGCTTCTGCTTTTTTGCGCTGTTGACCGGGAAGGTGGAGCCCACGGCTCTCCCCTTGCTCGGCTGCTGGCTCATCGGCGGTTTTGTCATCCAGATCGTTGTCGGCATCGTCGACCTGAAGGGTGGGAACATTGCAGGGGGCAATGTTTTCCTGTTTTTCTCGGGGTTCTTCATGCTGACCGGCGGGTTTGAAATGATCCTGAAATTCAACGCGATCCAGGCAGGGAACCCGTTGGATGCCCGGATCGACGGCTACGCGTGGCTGGTGCTCTTCCTGGTCATCCTGCTCTGGACCCCTGGGTTCTGTGCAAAGTTCAGCCTGCTGACCATCATCATCATCCTGCTCGATGTCGCCCTGCCCATCATCTCGCTGACAGACCTCGGCATCCTGCCAAAGACGCTTTCGCCGATCGCGGCATGGACGCTGCTGGCATGTGGCATCATCGCAATCTATCTTTCTGCAGCCATGGTCGTGAACGGCGTATTCGGCAGGAAGGTCTATCCGCTTCCCTGAACAAAGAGTTCCGGCATGCGCGTCCGCACGGACGCGCATGCAGCCATTGAGGATGTATCCTTTTCCGCCTGCGCGCGGATGCGGTATTACAAAAGATGGCACAGATTGCGCTTCTGGAGATGGCATGAATATACAGCGAATCGAGTACGGCAAGAAGCAGTTTCTGGATCTGCTGCTGCTGGCGGATGGGACATCCCTTGGATCCTCTCTTTTTATGCGCGCTGCGGATTTATAGTTTCCCACAGGGTTCCAAACTTTTTCGTCGACCATTATGACCAGCCGATTTTTGAGGAAGGGAAGCAATTGATCGATATGGTCTATTTGCGAATGGATTTCTGACATCCTTTTTCCGAATCTAGTATAATATTCCTGTGAGGCGTCTGCCCTTTGCGTGGATGTGGATGTGATCCATCCTGCGGTGCCGTATGCTCTGCATCATGGTATGCCGGGCGCGCTTTGCAGATTCGCGGGTTCGAATCCCGCCTGACAATCTCAACCGTTGTCAGCCAGTGGTTGGCTCGCCTCCTAGAGAGGCCTTCCCGCCGGGTGAGAGCCTGGCACAAAAACGCGTGCCGTGCGGGTTGCCCGGCGATGCCACCGCCTCCTGGGAGGGGTGGCGGCGCACTGCCCCCCTTTGCCTTGCCGGGGGGAGGATACCGCAAATGCAGGACAGCCGCCAGGGCGCATGCCCCCGCCGCTGCCGCTGCACTGCTCAATCCCGTCGCCGCAAAGCGGGCAGGGGCAACCTGCGAAACACGCAACAGGAAAGGGACGTTCGCAATGAAAGCAATCATCAACGAAAACCAACGGGGGCTGCTCTACCGGGACGGCAGGTTCACAGCATATTTGAAGCCCGGGAAGCACAGGCGGTTCGGCACGGGCTACAGAGTGGAAATTGTACAGATTGAAGATGCTTTCAATCCAACAGGGGCGAGTATAGAGGTGTTTTTGCGGCATCCCGCGCTCGCGCAGGAGCTGGATACCGTGGATGTCGCCGACGAGACGCTTGCCATCCATTATAGGAACGGCAAATACGCTGGGACGCTGCAGAGCGGCAAATACGCTTTCTGGAACGTCCATGACCGGCACAGCTTCCAGGTGGTAGACCTCAAGGCTCCGGATGTCTCCGAAACGATTCCCCGCTATCTCTTTGCGCACATCCCACCGGCGCTGTTCACGAAAGTCGAGGTCGCGGATTACGAAAAAGCGCGGCTGTGCCACGATGGGCAGTTTGTGCGCCTCCTGGAGCCGGGCACCCATTATTTCTGGAACAACGGCACCCGCATCACCGCCCAGACCGTGGACACCCGCGCCCTGCAGATGGACATCACCGGGCAGGAAATCCTGACACAGGACAAAGTCTCGCTGCGCATCAACTTCGTGTGCACCTACAGGATCACCGATTACGTACGCATTCACACCGAGCTGGACGACTACGAGAGGCAGATCCATATCCTCCTGCAGCTTGCCCTGCGCGAATATGTGGGCAAATACCGCCTGGATGAGATCCTCGACAACAAGGAACAGCTGTCAAGCGCGATGTTTGCGCGCCTGAAGGAGAAGGAGGCAGCGCTGTTTGTCACGTTCGCGGAAGCAGGCGTGAAAGACATCATCCTCCCGGGTGAAATCCGCGATATCATGAACACCGTCCTGCTTGCGGAAAAGAGGGCGCATGCCAATGTCATCACGCGCAGGGAGGAGGTCGCCTCCACCCGCAGCCTTCTGAATACCGCCAAGCTCATGGACGAAAACCAGACGCTCTACAAGCTCAAAGAACTGGAGTATCTGGAGAAAATCTGTGCCGGGGTGGACAGCATCTCCGTAAACGGAGGCTCAGACCTGCTCGCCCAACTCGCCAACCTGCTGAAGGGGGGCACTTCGGAAGCGTAGCAGGCGACCACTGGTAAAGCTATCCAGCGAGACCGGTCAGACCATCCTGCCGTCATTGCGAGCGAAGCGGGCATAGCGGCGGGGCGGGGATGGAATAATGCTGTTCACGGTATCCGGATTCTTTGGTGTCGTGGACTTTGACAACTTGGTGGAGGCTTGTGATTATGGCAATGGGCATAACGACGGATTCGGCACTACAGAAGGCAGCGCACCGGGCCCTGTCCTGTCTGCGCAGGCGGGCAGGCGCGTGACGGCATGAAGACGCTGCCTGTCCTCTACGCACTGCTGGCTGCGGTCTGCTACGGGATCAGCGTCCCGCTGTCCAAGCTGCTGCTTGCGGGCATCCCGTCGGCGTTGCTGGCGGCGCTGCTGTACCTCGGTGCGGGGCTGGGCATGGCTGTCGTCACGGCTGCCCGCTCCGGCAGGAAGGAGCGGGCGGAAGCCCGGCTGTCGAAAGCCGACCTGCCCTACACGGTCGCCATGGTCGTGCTCGACATCGCCGCGCCGCTCTGCCTGCTGTTCGGGCTTGCGCAGACCACTGCCGAAACCGCATCCCTTCTGGGCAATTTCGAAATCGCTGCCACGAGTGTCATCGCCCTGTTCGTCTTCCGGGAAGCCATCGGCAGGCGGATGTGGGTCGCCATCGCCCTCATCACGGTCTCGAGCGTCCTTCTCTCGGTTGAGGATTTCGGTCGCGTGAAACTGTCCTCAGGTGCGTTGCTGGTTCTGGCTGCCTGCGTGTGCTGGGGGGTCGAGAACAACTGCACGGGCAGGCTGTCTCTGAAAAACCCGCTCCAGATCGTCCTCATCAAAGGCATCGGGTCGGGTTGCGGCGCGCTGCTGATCGCCTGGCTGACAGGCGGGGCTGCAGGCGTATCCCTGGTCTATGTCCCCTTCGCGCTGGCGCTCGGCTTTGTGGCGTACGGACTCAGCATTTACTTCTACATTCTCGCCCAGCGCGGGCTCGGCGCGGCGCGGACGAGTGCGTTCTATGCGGTTGCACCCTTCGTCGGCGTGGCGCTGTCCTTTGCCGTGTTCCGCGAGGTACCGGGCATCTCGTTCTTCGCTGCCCTCGCCCTCATGGCGGGAGGGGCATACCTGACGGTTTCCGAGCGGCATGCGCACCGGCATAGCCACGCCGAGCTGGCGCACGAGCATCGACACAGACATGACGACGGGCATCATGGGCACAGCCACGGAGGGCAGGCGGCGGGCGAGCACAGCCATCCCCACCTGCACGGGGCGATCACGCACCTCCACCCGCATACGCCCGACCAGCACCATTCGCATACGCACGAATAAGGCGTGAGACAGAAAAGAACCGTCCCCATTCTGTCTCAAGACAGATAGGGGACGGTTCTTTTCTGTCTTCCTTATTATCTGATTCTGTGATATCATGGTTTGCATGGGAATCCTTCTTTTTGCAATCTTTCTGATCTACTGCGTCGGCACCGTCGTGAGCGGCATGCGTACTGCGCGGCAGTTCCGTGGGCGGCGTGTGGACGAAAGGCAGCGACTCAGCGTCTACCGGCAGTCCGTGATTCTGTCGTGGTCTGCTGCCCTTTGCATGCTTGTCGTCGCTTGGCTTGCGGGCTTCACGCCGGGCGCGCTTGGCATCCGCCTGCCTGATCTGGGCGCATTTCAGGGCAGCTTCGCCTTTTCGCTCGCTGCCATCGCAGTGGGTGCTGCCGCGTTTGTGGTCATGTCCGTCCAGTGCATCCGCTTTGCCACGTCCAAGGAGAGCCGTGCGGCGGCATGGCGGCAGCTCTCCGAAGGTGCTGTGGACGGCGTGCTGAAGGATTTCACTGCCGAATTGATGCTGCCGCGCTCGGGACGGGAACGGAGGATGTTCCCCTTCGTCGCCTTTACGGCTGGCATATGCGAGGAATTTATCATGCGGGGGGTGGCGTTCGCCTTGGTCTTGGTCTTGCTCCCAGGCATCCAGCCCTTCCTTCTCCCCGTGCTCAGCGCTGCCCTGTTCGGATGCGCCCACGCCTATCAAGGCTTATCGGGTATCGCGAAAACGGGGGCGGTCGGGCTGCTGCTCGGCTTCCTGTACCTCGGCACGGGATCGCTGCTTCCGTCCGTCCTGCTTCATGCCGTGACCGACCTGTCAAATGAATGCATTGCACCGATGGAAGGGGACACAAGGGGCGAGGAAGGCTAGGGGACAGAATGACAAACCAGAAGACCTACGAATACGATACGACCATCCTTGCGGAGCCTGAGCACGGCGGTGCCTACGTCGCCTTCCCATACGATGTCCGGGCAGAATTCGGCAAAGGGCGCGCCAAGGTGCATGTGAC
>JAITHG010000113.1 GCA_031280075.1 Eubacteriales Family XIII. Incertae Sedis bacterium
TTCCGCCATTCTGTTCGGCGGTCGCCGCGCGAAGGTCGCCCCGCTCGTCTACCAGAGCTTCGACTGGGAGCACGGCGTGTTCGTCGGCGCGACGATGGGTTCGGAGACGACTGCCGCAGCGACGGGGCAGGTCGGCGTGGTGCGCCGCGACCCGATGGCGATGCTGCCGTTCTGCGGATATAATATGGGCGACTACTTCGGGCACTGGCTCGAGATGGGGAAGAAGATCCCCAACCCCCCGCAGATTTTCAACGTGAACTGGGTCCGCACGGACGACGCGGGGCACTTCATCTGGCCGGGCTTCGGCGACAACTTCCGCGTCGTACAGTGGATCCTCGACCGGGCGCGCGGCGACGCGGATGCCCAGGAGAGCGCCATCGGCTACCTGCCGAAGCCGGAGGACATCGAGCTGTCCGGCATCGAGGACGAGGTGGGCATCGGTGTCGTGCAGGAGCTGCTGTCCATCGACAAGGAGAGCTGGGCTGCCGAGATCGAGAACCAGACGGAGTTCTTCTCGAAATTCGACCGCCTGCCGGACGAAATCCGCGCACAGCAGGCTGCCCTCAAGAAGCGGCTCGGGCTTTAACAGCAAGCAAAGAGGTTGACAACAGGTGATACGATACCGGCAGGGCGGGCGAAGGAAGCGTGACTGAGGCAATGGCAGCGGCAGAGACAGAGACTGCAGGGCGCAGGGCGGGACGAAAGACGCTGAAGAAGGTCGTGCTCATTGCGGCATTGGCGCTGGCACTCGCCGTCAGTGGGGCGCTCGCGTTTTCCGCCGTGTATTTCTCATCGCATGTCGCGCCCGGGACGACCTTGGCGGGGCTTGACGTGGGCGGCGCAGACCGGGAGTCTCTGGCGCGCGTCGTCCGCGAGGCGTTTGCCGAGAAGCGGGTGCGCGTCGTGCTTGCGCCGGAAGGCGGCGTGGATGGCAATGCCGGACTGGATGCCTATAGCGGCGTTGGCGACAATGCCGACGATGCCACCGATGCCGACGATGCCGACAATGCCGACGATGCCACCGATGCCAGCGATGCCGACGATGCCGGAATGGAGGCGCTGCTCAGCTTCGAGGAGCTAGGCGTCTCGATGGATCTCGAGCGCACCTTGGATGCGACCTTTGCAGGGGGCGGCGTGAGTTTCTTCCGCAAGCTCAACCCCTATGTAGAAAAGAGAGTACCGCTCGCCTTTGACTATGACGAATTGGCGGTTCAGACTGCACTGGGCGAGGTCTTTGCGGGCAAGCTATCGCCGGTGAAGGAGCCGAGCGTCCGCTACAGCAAGAAGACAGGTAAGTTCAAGGCGAGGCAGGGCAACAGCGGGCGAAGCCTCGAAGCGGAGGGTCTGCTCGCCTCTGTCAAGGGCGATGCCTTGACAGGAGAGGCATCGACGGCGACGGCAGTGCTGCGTGAGACCACGCCTGCCACGACCTGGTCTGTGGCGAAGCAGACAGCGAGGACGCTCAACCGCATGCTGGAGACAGAGATCGACCTCATCTACGAAGAGGAGACGGTCTACCGCATCCCGAAGGAGAAGATCGCCTCCTGGCTCACCGCGTCCACAGACGGGCAGCAGGGGGCACTCGCGCCGAGCATCCGCGTGGAAAAGATCAAGGAGTACATCGAGGAAGACCTGCCGGAAAAGCTCGAGAGCACGGCAAACGAGGAAATCTTCCTGGTCGCAAAGGGCGGGGCGCGCGACCTCATCCAGGCAGGTAAAGACGGGCGGCGCGTGACGGACATGTCCGGTGTCTACGAGGAGGTCGTGGGTGCGCTGGAAAAGGCGAAGGCAAAGAAGGTGAAGCCAGGCTTTGAGACGCTGCCCTATGAACGCCGGACGATCGAGTCCGCCGGCGAAAAATGGGTAGAGGTGGATCTCGGTAGCCAGACGACAACGCTATGGAGCGGCGAAAAGAAGCTCCGCACCTTCACCGTATCGACCGGCAAGGCGAAGACCCCGACGATTCAGGGCACCTTCCGCGTCTATCTGAAGCGCGACGACCACACGATGCGCGGCGGCAACAAAGCGGAAGGCACGGACTACGCCGTCCCGCACGTCCGCTGGATCACCTATTTCAAGGGGGGCTATGCCTTCCACGCCGCGTACTGGCACAATGCCTTCGGCACGCCCGTGAGCCACGGCTGCGTCAACATGCGCACGCCGGAGGCGAAGATCCTGTACGACTTTGCCCCGATGGGCACGAAGGTCGTCGTGCACGGCTAGGTAGCCGCAGTGTGGCTGTGAGCCGCCGTCCTACTCTTCGTTTTCCTCTATCAATGCCATCGTCGCCTCGTACAGTCCCGGGTTTACCTTATAGAGCCGGATGGGGCGCAGCCTGTCGTCCGTGATGGCATGGACGGAACGACCTATGGCGAGCAGGTCGCCCGTCCCTTTGCGGCTGATCTCGTAATGGATGGTCACAGTCGCAAAGGACATGCTGTGCGGCCATGCCGCGATCTCGACCACATCGTCGTAGACGGCAGGCGACTTGTATGTGCACTCGATGGTATGGAGAGGCAGCCAGATAGGCGTGCGGTCTGGCTCATCCTCGCGCGAGGGGCGCTCCAGCTCCGAATAGGGATAGCCGATCTGCCGCAGGAACTCCGTGCGCCCGATCTCAAACCACCGGATGTAGTTCGTATGGTAAGCGACCCCCATCGCATCCGTGTCCGCGTAGATGACCCTGATCTCTGAATAGAATTTTTTCATGGTGTGGTTTTCGTGCTCCTGTTCTCTTGTTCTCCCTTGCTCTTCTGTCAATCCGACCGCCGCTCTCCCGCTGGGGAAGCCGACGCGCGCAACGATCTTTATTTTACTATAGATCCGTGGCTCTGGGAAATTCTCTGAGAAAATCTCTGGGAAAATCTCTGGGAAACTTCGATAGCATTCTGATTTTTGAATGGATGCTGACTTGTGGCAGATTCTATAGTAGAATATGCTTTTAGATGCGCACTACTCTTAGGTGCGCAATGCCCAGTTCCTCACAGGCATCACGGACACGCTAGCGCGGCACGATTCGGATTTTTCAGGGAGGATCTCGCGGGCGACACTGGACATGGAGGAAGCAAAATCGCTCGACCTGCATGCGGCGCTTGAAGACTGCTGCCTCGCGGTGCAGACGGCGACGAGGGAGGCTAGAGAGCTGGACGAGACCATCGCGCAGATCGAGGGGCGCATCGGCTTCACCTTCGACCCGAGGCTGCCTACGTACAAGGGCGGGAAGGCGACTGAGAAGATTAAGGAGTACATCGACAAGATGAAGAAGGTGGGAGACCTTGGGGATCCGAAGGTGCCTCCTGGCAAGATGCCTCCTGTGAAGATATTGGATGTGCGGGTGCTAAGGGGACGAAGGATTTG
>JAITHG010000233.1 GCA_031280075.1 Eubacteriales Family XIII. Incertae Sedis bacterium
CGAGGCATTGCAACCGGTGACAACAGTTTCTTCATATTGGACAAAAGCAAACTGAATGCGCTGGAACTGCCGACTGAGGCATTTCGCCCGATCCTTCCAAGTGCACGTCACTTGAACACTGACGAAGTCCTTTCGGATGATCAAGGCAGACCCATATTGACTCCCGAATTGTATTTGCTGGATTGCCCTTTTCCTGAACATGAAGTCAAGATGCGGTTTCCGCAGGTGTGGGAGTATTTGCAGACCGGCAAGGACTCTGTTGCGAACAGGTATCTTTGCAAATCCCGGAAATGTTGGTATTATCAAGAGCGCAGGGATGCCCCACTCTTCCTCTGCCCATATATGGGACGCGGGCAGAAGCGGACAAAGCAACCGTTCCGATTCATTTTGAACCACTCGAACGCAACGGTGACGAATTGCTATCTAGCGTTGTATCCCAAAGGTGCCCTGAAAGTTTTCTTGCAGAAGCACCCCGAAATGCTTAAGGCAGTCTGGGAGCACTTGAACGGGATCGATCCGCAGCATTTTGTTGATGAAGGGCGCGTCTATGGTGGTGGGTTGCGCAAAGTCGAACCAGCAGAGCTGATGAGTGTGCCCGCACCCGAGCTGGCATCTTTGATCGAAAAACATGGAAGTTGCAACGAAGATGCCTATGAGGGAACGCAGATCCGTATGTTGTGAATGGCGAGTCGAGTCGCTCACATCAGGAATCACATTACAATACAAGCAGCCCCGCAGCCCGGCGCAAACCGGATCTGCGGGACTGCGGGTGCCTGTCCCTTCCATTCAGCCTTGTTGACCCTTCCCTTGCGCAAGCCCATACGCCACGTCGATGATCATGTCCTCCTGCCCGCCGACCATCTTCCTTTTTCCCAGCTCCACGAGGATGTCCCTCGGCTCGAGCCCGAACTTCTCGCCTGCGCGGTAGACGTGCAGCAGGAAGCTCGAGTAGACGCCGGCGTAGCCGAGCATGAGCGGTCCAGTGCGGATGGTCTGCGGTCTCTGCATGATCGGCTCGACCACGTCCTCCGCGAGATCCATGAGCGCGTAGAAGTCCAGCCCGCTCTCCACGCCCTTGCGCTGCAGCACGCCCGCGAGCACCTCTAGCTGCGTGTTGCCTGCGCCCGCGCCCAGCCCTCGCAGGGTCGCGTCCACATACTGCGCGCCCGCGTCGATGGCGGCCAAGGTGTTTGCGACCGCGAGGCTCAGGTTGTTGTGCGCGTGGAAGCCGACTGGGATCTTCACCGCCTCTCGGACGGCTTTGATGCGCACGGTCACGTCCTCCGGCAGCAGGTAGCCTGCGCTGTCCGCGAGGTTGATGTAGTCCGCGCCGTAGCTCTCCATGAGGGCTGCCTGCTCGGCGATCTTCTCCGGCTCCGCCATGTGTGCCATCATGAGGAAGCCGACGGCGAACATGCCCAGATCCTTTGCGGCGGCGATGTGCTGCGCGCTGATGTCCGCTTCGGTCACGTGCGTCGCCACGCGCACGGCGCGCGCGCCCTTGCCGTAGGCGACCTTCAGATCCTCGATCGTCCCGATGCCGGGCAGCAGCAGGACGGTCAGCTTCGCGCGCTCGATGACACCCGATGCCGCTTCGAGCAGCTGCAGCTCGTCGACGGCGGAAAACCCGTAATTGTACGTCGAGCCGGTGATGCCGTCGCCGTGCGACAGCTCGATGAAGTCCACGCCGCCCTTGTCCAAACCTGCCGCGATGGCGGTCGCCTGCTCCACCGTAAAGCTGTGCCCTACGGCATGGCTGCCGTCCCGCAGCGTGGTGTCGATGATGTTCAGCTTTGTCATGCCTGCGCACCCCCCTTCGCCAAAATCCTGTCCGCGATGGTCTCGGCTGTCTTGATCGCGGCGGCGTTGATGATGTCCAGATTGCCGGTGTACACGGGGAGGAAGTCGCCCGCGCCCTTCACCTGGACGCTGACCGTCACTTTGTCCCCGTCGAGCAGCGGGGGCACACGCAGGGTGTAGCCCGGGACATACTGCTGCAGGGTTGCGACCATGCTCTCCACCGAGCGCGTGACCGCCTCGATGCCGACATCCGGATTCTTCACCTTCACGTAGATGGTGTTCGTCATGTAGATGGGCGGGTCGGCAGGGTTCAGGATGATGATCGCCTTGCCCCGCTCCGCGCCGCCCACGCTGACGATCGCCTTCGAGGTCGTCTCCGTGAACTCGTCGATGTTGGCGCGCGTCCCCGCGCCCGCGCTCAGGCTGGAGATGCAGGCGACGATCTCCGCATAGTCCGCCCCGCCACAGACCGACTGGATCGCGTAGACGATGGGGATGGTCGCCTGCCCGCCACATGTGACCATGTTCACATTCCGCTGCCCTTCGAGCGCTTCGATGTTGACGGCAGGGACGAGGTAAGGTCCCACCGCCGCCGGCGTGAGGTCGACCACATATCGACCTGCCGCCTCGATGAGCGGAGCCGTCTTCAGGTGCGCGGAGGCACTGGTCGCGTCGAAGACGATCTGCACGTCCTCGTGCGCTAGCAGCCCGTCTATCCCGTCGATCGTCGTCGGGATCCCCATGCCGTCCGCGCGCCGGATGCCTTCTGATTCTACGATGCCTGCCATGACCGCCATCTCGAGGTTTCGGCTGCGCAGGATCTTGTACATCAGGTCGCTGCCGATGTTGCCCGGTCCGAGCACGCCCACTTTCACTTTGTCCATCACTTCTCCTTTCAGCCCACTCCCCATTCAGCCCTCGCCCAAAGGGTGCAGGGTGCCGGGTCGCCGCAGTCTGACCGCAGTCTGACCGCAGTCTATTCGAACCGCACGCGCACGTCCCCGAGCGTGGAGAATGTCGCGCTGAACACGTCGCCCTTCTGCGCGTCCACTGCGGCGGAGAGCGCGCCCGAAAGCACGACCTCGCCCTTCTTCAGCGTGACACCGTATGCCCAGAGCTTGTTTGCCAGCCAGGCGACGCAGTAGGCAGGATCCCCGAGCACGGCTGTGCCATCTCCACTGCCGATCTGCTCCCCGTTCTTGAAGAAGACCATCGACTCGCCCGGCAGGTCTACAGCGCCCGGCGCGAACGGCACGCTGCCGCCCAGCACGTAGGCGCCCGACGACGCATTGTCGGCGACCGTGTCGAAGAGCTTGATCTTCCAGTCCTTCACGCGACTGTCCACGATCTCGAGCGCCGGGGCGACGCATTCCGTCGCCCGCAGCACATCCTCCACCGTGGCGTTTGGCCCTTGGATGTCCTCCTTCAGCAGGAAGGCGATCTCCGCCTCCACCTTCGGCTGCAGCAGGGACTCGAGCGACATGACCGCCCCATCCGCCCCCGCGCCGTCGCCGCGCTGCCCGCTCACCATCGTGTCAAACAGGTGCCCGTAGTCCGGCTCGCCGACGCCCAGCAGATCCTGCATCGCCTTCGAGGTCAGCCCGATCTTCTTGCCTGTGATGACGGCACCCGCCGCAAGGCTGCGTTCCACGTTTGCCATCTGGATCGCATAAGCGTCTTCGATGGTGGCATCCGGCGCGTCCGCCGAGAGCGGCGACGTGGAGACGCGATCCGCCTGTGCGCGGTAGAGCCTCTCGGCGAATTCTTCAATCATCCTCTGTTCCATGGTATATTATGCCCTCATTCCTTCGACAGGAAAATCTCGACGATGTTTGCGAAGTCTTCTGTGCGCTCTAGCTGCGTCCAGTGCCCGCACTTGCCGAAGATGTGCAGCTCTGCGTTTTCGAGCGCCTGGATGAGCTTCAGGGATGTCTCGATCGGGATGACCCTGTCCTCGCGGCCGTGCACGATGAGGGCGGGGTGCTTGATGTTGCGCAGG
>JAITHG010000232.1 GCA_031280075.1 Eubacteriales Family XIII. Incertae Sedis bacterium
TCAACTGTGGCTCGACCGCATACCGGTAGACACCTTCCGCATCGCCGGATTCCAGATCCGACAGATTGGCGGACACAAAGCAAAACCAAAAGCGAAAGAAGTTGTCGACGATGCGGTACAGTCCGCGTGAGGAAGCTGCTTTTTCTTTAGATCCGGACAGCACGGAAAACTCGCGCTCTATTACCTGCAGCTCCATCAAGTTTTTTAGATATACGCTGATTTTGGACTTATCGGACTGTGTCTTCATATAAATATCATTCAGCTGTGTGTTGCCGAGCGCAACCGCTTCTATAATTGTGTTATATAGTGCGGGTTCGCGCAGGTCCTGCCGAATCAAGAATTCGACTTCGCTGTACAATACGCACCCCTTCGTAAGCACGTTCCTGATGATATTCTGCCGCAAGGGCAGGCCTGGATCAAACTGCGTCAGATAGTGCGGCATTCCGCCCAAAATCGAGTAGGCGAGCAGCTTGTCATCATCCGTGTATTCCGGGAAAAATTTCACCGCATCCGCAAAAGGCAGCTCGTTCATCTTGTAAATTCCAGTTGCCCGACCATAGAGCGGCCTCTTTTCCGCAAGTATTTTCTTTTCAATGAAGCTCATTTCGCTTCCGCACAGGACGATCATCACATCTGCATTTTTCAGTTGCTCGTCCCACAATACTTGCAGGACGGAAGGTATGGAAGCATTGCCCTTGCACATATAGGGGAACTCGTCGATCACCAGCAGCTTCTTCTTGCCGCCGGCAGGCAGTTCCAATACAGTTCTGAAGGCCGCTTCCCAGTCGGAAAATGCTGTGACATACTTTGCCACCGGGAGGCCGGCGCGGAGTATACGTTCCGAGAAAGCGGCAAGCTGCTTGTCATCCGTGATCTCGCGGCAGGAATAAAACACATGCGGCTTGCCCTTGACAAACTCGCGCAGAAGCTCCGTTTTGCCAATACGCCGACGCCCGTACAGGATGACCAACTGTCCGCCAGGCGCGTTGTATCTGTCCTCGAAAAATTGTAGCTCTTGCCTGCGCCCGACAAACATATCACTCACCTCGCTTCTTCAAATCGTGATTATACAAATCGTGATTCTAAGACATTATGGTTCGGGGGAAGGCTTCTGTCAATCCCTGTGATGCCACACCTATGATGCCACACCGTCCCCTTTTTGTCTTGCCCTAGGCTTACTTCTCCTTGTGCAGGAGCTCGAGGGACAGCAGGAGGTACCAGGTGGCGGGGTCTTCTGTCAGGTTCAGACCTGTTATTTTTTCGATGCGTTCCAGGCGGTAAAGGAAGGTGCTTCGGTGGATGAAGAGCTTCTTGGCTGCGGTTGCTGCCTTTCGGCCGCTTCGGAGGTAGATGTCCAGGGTGTGGAGCAAGTCTGTGCCGTGCCGGGCATCGTATTCCTTCAGGGCGATGAGCTCGGGGGCACAGACGTACTCGACGGGAAGGCGTTCGGTGCAGCTCTTCAGGAGGAAGGGCTTCACATAGTCCTGGAAACGGAAGAAGATCCAGTAGGGGATTTGGCGTTTGCCGTATTCGAGGGCGATCTCTGCCTGGGTGGCGTGCGCACGCAGTCCGCCGAAGCCTGTGAAGGCATCGCTTGCGCCGGCGGAGAGACCGTTGTCCTGCAGGAAGTCCGTGAAGACTTGGTAGAGCTCGTTCTCCGCACCGTCGTAGAGCGTGAGGTTGAACACGGCGAGGATGCGGTCGTCGTGCTCGAAGACGCACTCCTGCCGAAAGACCTCCGCGATGCGCTCGCGCATGAAACGCAGCATGCGGTTGCGCGTCTCGTCGATCTCGGAGCGGACGCAGAGGCAGACGAAGCGGTGCTCCGGCTTCCACGCATGTTGCGCCAGCCCCTGTTCGATGTCGCGCCGCTCCGTGACCGCGCCGGACATGATGTCGGACATGAGCCAGGCGAGCCCGGAGGGGCCGCCCTGCCGCTCGGGCACGAAGCCGATGGCGAGCTGGACATAGTCGGACAGATGCCCCATGAGGACGCTGTCGGTCTGCTTCAGCTTGCGCCGGATGCCGATGAGCAGCAGACGGTATTTGAAGATGTTGTTCTGAAAGAGGTTTGTATAGAGCGCTGGCAGCCCCGCGATCTTCAAGGGGAGCACCTGCCCCTGCGCGATGCCTGCGTCCGAGGCGCGTCTGTCTGCGCTCATGAGGTAGGGCAGGCGGCGGTTGTCGTAGATGGGGGCAAGTCGCGGCTCGTCCGCAAAGGAAGATGAAACGGCAATAATTTTGAAATTGTTGTCGTGCAGGACGAGGGGGTTTTTGAAGATGTCCGCGCTCGCGTCGAGCATGGCCTGCACGTCAGAACCGGCGGAGAGGATGTGGTGGATGTCTGCGTCCCAGCGCTCGTAGAAGTCGAAAATGTCCTGCACGGCGTTGTGGATGGCGATCAGGGAGGTGTTTTCCGGGAAGACGAAGATGCCTTCGAAACGGGCGGCGAGGGTGCTGCCCGGCGCGCCTGCGGTCAGGAGCAGGGCTGGAGGCGGGGCTGGGGGCGTAAGTGATTTTGCTGGCGCTGGTGGCATTTGTGCGCCCTGCGATGGGGATTCCAAGGCTGCGGGGTTGTCGGTCAGGTAGATGCACCCCGGCTTGAATGCTTTGTCCGGGGCAGCGATCATCAGCTTGCCCAAGGTGGGCTCCTCGCTTACTTGCCCTTGCACGGTGAAGCTGAAGGTCTGTGCAAGTCCGGTGCGGATCATGGCGGGGCTGATCTTCACGCCTCGCCCCCCGTCTGTGCCGCCGCCAGCCGTTTGCGCAGATCCCGCAGCCGGTACAGCAGCGCGTCGCATGCGCCTGCCACGTCTTCCGCCGTGAAGGCAAAGCGGAAGTTTTCGTCAAAGAGGATCTGCGCGGCAGTGGGAAATTCCTCGTCTCCCTCCCAGAGGCGGATGCTCATGGGCAGACCGTCCATGAGGAAGAAACGGTAGCCTGCGTCACATTTTTCGAGGGGCTGCGCGCCGAGGGCAGGTGTCCCTTCCATGACGGCGCAGAAGGAAGGGATGTCGCGCCCGAACTCCCAGGCGTACCTGCCGATGGCGCGCCCCTGGAAATTCCGCTCGTATACGTCGCCCCAGGGCAATTCCTTGTAGGCTATTTCGCGCCCGGTCGCCGGAACGAACACGCCTTCGCAAAGGTAGTGCGCAAGCAGGACGGTCTCGTAGGGGCTGTGCCGTTCCGAGCCGTCTTCCTCGTAGAGGGCGAAGTGCGGCCACGCGATGGTGAGCCGGTTTGCCACAAAGGTGAGGGAGAAGCGCCCTGCCGCCCCGTCCCAGGACAGCCCGGTGCGCGCGGCGATGCCCCCCGGATCCAGCCCTTCGTAGATGGACTGGTAGTATTCGAGGGGCATGGCATCCCGCTGCCCCTCGCGGCGGGCGAGCTGCATCTCACGCAGCCTCTCCGCCCTTTCGTTGCGTTCGTTGCCGATTATTGGTTCGGTTCCTGCTTCGGTTCCTGTATCGATTCCTGCTTCGGTTCCTGCGCCGGTTCCTGCTTCGGTTCCTGTGCCGGTTCCTGCTTCGGTTCCTGTGCCAGTTCCTGCCCCCTTGCCTTTGTCCATGTCCATGTCTACACCCGGAACATGAGGTAACCGACGGTTTCCCCATTCGCGACAATACTTGCCTTTGTCCATGTCCATGTCTACACCCGGAACAGCCCCGCATCGGTGTGCGGGAGGAAGCAAGCGGCGATGAATTCGTCCATGTAACCGGGCCAGGAGGACAGCTCGATGTAGGTCATGCCGGACGCGATGCGGCGGACTTCGTCTGCCGCGCCCCCACCTGTCAGCATGGCATAGGCACCGGAGAGCGAAGTGTTCCCGATATAATGGTAGAGTTCTTCGGGGATGGCTGGCAGCATGCCGATGCGGACTGCCTGTGCGATGTCGATGCCCGAGCCGATGCCGCCGGCGATGTAGACGCCTTCGAGCATGTCGGTGGTCATGTCCGTCATGAGGAGCATCGTCCGGATGGCGGAGAAGATCGCGCCCTTGGCGCGGATGAAGTTTTCGATGTCTGCGTCGCCCACGGAGATTTCATAGCCGGTTCCGGAGGTCTCGGCATCCGCGAGCACGTAGAAGCTGATGCCCCATTCGTCCGTGCGCACGCGCGATCCCGTGCGGGCAAAGCGCCCGCGCGCATCGATGATGCCGCAGCGGAAGAGCTCGCCGATGAGGTCGATGAGCCCCGAGCCGCAGAGCCCGACTGGAGCCTGCCCGGGCGCGCCGATGACGGTGAGCGTGGGCTCCATGCTTTCCTCGTCGATTGCGATCGCCTCGATTGCGCCATCCGTGGCGCGCATGCCACAGCGGATGTCGCCGCCCTCGAAGGCTGGACCGGCGCTGCAGGCACAGGTGAGCAGAAAGTCGCTGTTGCCGAGGACGATCTCGCCGTTCGTGCCGAGGTCGATGAAGCAGGTCAGCCCCTCCTTGCGGAAGATCATGGAGGACAGGGCACCCGCCGAGATGTCGCCGCCCACATACGAGCCGACGGAGGGGGCGACATCCACGTGGGCATCCGGGTTGACACCGATGCCGATGTCTGCCCCGCGCAGCCCTTCGGCATCGAAGAAGGCGGGGACATAGGGCTCCATGCGCAGATGGTTGCCGTAGATGCCGAGAAGGAGGTGCATCATCGTGGTGTTGCCCGCGACGGCGACGCGGCAGACCGCCTCCCCCTCGCGCCCGATGCGCGCGCAGAGCTCGGCAAGCAGCGGTGCGAGGCATTCGCCACAGACAGCCGCCCGCAGGCGCGCAAGCCCGCCGGGGCGCGCGCTCTCGATGAGGCGGTTGATGACATCCGCCCCGTACCGGATCTGTGCGTTCCCGGCGTTCCCGGCGGCGAGGATCTCGCCGGTCGAAAGGTCGGCGAGGACGGCGGACACGGTCGTGGTCCCGATGTCGATGGCGGCACCGATGGGCGGGCTTGCCTCTGCGGACGCATAGAGGACACGCAGGCTGCCCTGCCCCCGGCGCACGGTCAGCCAGACACGGAATCCGCCATCTCGCAGAGCATTCGGCAGGCTGCGCAGCGCGCCGAGCCCGATTTCGATCTGTGCCTCCGGGATGCCTTCCTGTGCGCTGAGTGCGCGCAGCAGTCGCTCCCGGTCTGCCTGCGCGTCTTCCAGCGTAGGTGCCTCCAGGGAGATCTCCAGCAGTTCCAGCCCGCTCCAGACACCCAGCCCGAGTGCGGCGAGCTCTTCCCGGAAGGTCTCGAAGGCGGCCTGTTCGCGCGGCTCGGAGAGGTCTGCCACCCGGATGCGCGTCTGGAAGGCGGATGCCGCCTCCGGCACATCGATGACGACATCCCCCACGACCTCGCTCAGGCAGGCGAGGCGGTCTCCCCGCTCGAAGGCCTCCTCCGAAAGGTGCCTGCCGCGCTCGCCGCCGAGCGTCCCGTCCGCGAGCCGCACCCGGCACTTGCCGCAAGAACCGTTGCCTGCGCAGGGCGCGTCTATGGCGACCCCCGCCTCCTTCGCCGCATCGAGCAGACTCGCGCCCCCCTTGACGGCTACGACGCTCTCGCGCCCGTCCTCCATACGGAATGTGACTCTGCAAGATCTGTTCATTCCCATGCATCCTCCTGTCCGTGCCCGTCGGGCACATTTATGCTGTAAAGCATTTCTTATGGAAATACTATCATAGCACGCTATGGCGCTTCTTTGAAAAAAAAAGCGGAAATAGCGACAAAAACAGGGAAGTCACTGACCCGGCGGTGGATCGCTTTTACGCGATCCTTGCCCCCTGCCTGTACGAAATCCATGCAGGCGGGCACGCTCATATTGCTCCGACAGCTAAACATTGGACACAAAGCGGTGTTCAGCACACCGGCATGCAAGGCGCAAAACA
>JAITHG010000238.1 GCA_031280075.1 Eubacteriales Family XIII. Incertae Sedis bacterium
CATCTCTTCTTGTGCTTCACGTGGAAGCTTCCGGGCATCTATCTTTTCCATGCCTTTCATTATACTATACCCTCAACAGAATAGTAAATATATTTTCATTGATTGCCGTTTTAATAAGAAACCACATCAGAAAACTCCCGGAATAAAACGACAGCGCGTTCGGCGCATGTAGTTCGCGTAGGCAGGATCGGCACCGGACAGAAACGACTCTTCCAGCAGAGCGCGGGCGACGTAACAGGCTGTTGAGAGGATGAACAGCGCCCCAACAGTCCAGGATGGATGGCTGAGGCAATACCCTAACCGCATCACGATGTCCGACAGATACATGGGATGTCGCATCCACCTGTACAGCCCAGTCACGCGCACTTCCCGCACTGCGATGAGCACGCCGAAGCTCCTGCCTAGCTGGATGAGGGCGGCTATACCAAGCAGAAGCCCTGCCAGCAGTATCCACCAGGAACATTGCAGCAGAGCGGAGGATTGGGTGGTCTGTGGCCCCACAAAAAGTACGCCGGAATAAAATGCGCCTACGGCTACGGCCTGATGCGCCACCTTCGTCTGGATGGCTCGCGCTGGCATGCGCAGCACAAAACATAGGCAGAAGATCAGGTTGTGGACGATGAACACCCCTTCAATGAAATCGAGTCGATGCTCGACAATGGTTTTCCATGCCTGCCAGCCGAGAAAGCCCGCGACGTTCAGAAAAATGTAAATGTCCAGCCAGCGCTGCCATCGGTAAGGGATCATACCCACTTGCTTTCAGTCCACCTTGAGCAACGGGATCGGCTTAATCATGCGGTAATAGGCTTTGAGGTTGGCAACCCTCTGCTTGCCGTAAAGCAGCGCCTCAATGCTGCCTCGGCAGCTCGTCCAGCATTCCTGGCAATCCTGCGCGAGAAATTGACGGCGCAACCCCTCGACGATCTTCTCAAGCGGATCAGTCAGGATGTTACCCACCGGGGCGTCCAGCCGATCAATGCAACGGGTGACGTTGCCGTGGCAATCAATGTTGTAAAGATTCTTGCCCGCATAACATGGCCCCACGCCGTGCCCGGATTCGCCCGCCTCGGCAAAGCGGGACAGAAATTCTGGCAAGGAGACAAATTCCGGGTAACGGCTCTGGATGTCCAGCAGACGCCGTGCAATCTCAGCTGGCGATACGTGGACTTCCTTTCTTCCACGTGAGTCGGAGTAGAAAGTCAGCAGGTAGGTAATGCCCATGTCTTTGCAGATTCTGACTAATGGCTCGATTTCGTCGATATTGTCTTCCATGACGACTGAAATCATATGCACGCGCTGCTCGGCATGGACACGGTTATTGTTCAGTATTTGCAACGCCTTTAAGGCGCGCTCGAACGCGCCGGATTTTTGGCGCTGCCGATCATGCTTTTCGGCGCTGGCGTAGTCGACCGACACGCTCACTTCGTATAACCCTGCCTCGAAAAGCTGGCGTGCCTTCTCCGGAGTCATGTACCAGCCGTTGCAGATCATGACCGGAAAATTATCCTGGGCCAGCACGCGGATGATGTCGAAAAGCCCCTTATGCAACAGCGGCTCACCGCCGCCGATGGAAACGAACTGCGGACCGAGAGGGCGGAGCTTTTCCGTGATGAGACGTATCTGCTCCAGTTCCAGCCGGGGGGCAGTGCTAAACGGCGGTTTCCAAAAATCGCAGATGTCACATTTGAAATTGCATTGGTACAGCAATTGCAAGTTCAGATGAATCAGGCGCTTGCGTAGACCAGAATACAGGAGCCGTATCCGCTTGGAAAATTCATGCGCACTAATCATAACGCCCCTCTCCAGATTCAATGGCGTTGCGCGGGCGAATAACGGCGGGGACGCCTATACCGATATAGCCCGCTGGAATGGGGTTCACCGTATAGCCGCAAGGGGCCAGAACACCTCCCTCGCCGATCTCTGCAACGGCCAGAATGGCCTGCTCGCGTATCCAGCCACGTTTTCTGACAGCGGTTTGAGCCAAGACGACACGGTCCGGTGTATAGACGTGACAAACGATGATCGCGCCCAGACCCAGTACTGCGCCGTCCTCCAGCGTGATGAGATGGGGAAAGAGAAAGTCAATGATGACGCCAGGGGCAATGCGGACATTTTCTCCAATGCGGACACCTGCATGCCGATACCAGAAGAATTTCCAGCCGACAAAAGGGGTATGGCACCCTATCCAGGCGCAGAAAGATCGCCAGCGTTGGCGCATGCGCTCCTGCCACGGGCAGCAAGCGAGGAGTTCGGGCAGCGCGATCCGCCCTTCCGGGAAGTCCTCGCGCTCCAGAATCAGTTTTTCGGGCGCACCCGCAGCAAGCCAGGCCCGCAGCTTACCTGCTGCCGGACTGCTCTGCCGGGAGTCGCTCATGGGGCGATCTCCTGCCATAGGCTTGCACGGTCGACGGGCAGATAGTGTTCTGACAGAGGTGTCAGGGTGCAGGTGAGTACCCCGTCGATCCGATCCCCGACTTGCCAGATTTCCGGCGCGGGGGGAGGCTCGTTCGGGAGCAGAATCTTTTGCCGCAGAATGAAGCGGACATACTTCGATCCGCGCTCGGCAACCCGCAGGAACATGCAGAAGCGCTCGCCGGGACGCAGACCGGATGGGGCTTGCCAAAAGGTGATTTCCGCTGGCTCGCAGCTCAGGGAAAAGGAGGAACTCGCCTCGACCAGCCAGCGCGCCGACTGAATACAGCCCTCCAGCAGCAGCGAAGCCGGAGCGCATGCCGACTCGCCCCAGATGTTCAGCAGACTGTATTCCTCCAGCGACCCCGCCTTAAGAGTCAGGATGGATTCCCAGGGGGAAAAGGACAGTGCCTTGTCAGGGAAGCGCCAGCGCACGGTCTATATGCCTCCATTGATGTGGATCAGTTGGGCGTTGACATAGGAGGCGCGGTCGCTGCACAGGAATTCGACCAGATCGGCGACTTCCTCGCAGCGTCCCGGACGTCCCGCGAGGCAGTAGCGCAAATATTCATTCCTTTCCTGCTCAGGGACGTTGGCGGACACGCCGCCGTCGAGCATGCCCGGCGCAATGGCATTGACTCGGATGCCGTAGGCGGCGACTTCTCGGGCCAGCCCGAGCGTGAAGCCGACAACGCCGGACTTGCTGGTGGCGTAAGTCACGGGCACACCCAGTATCCGCTGTCCGGCAATGGAGCTGATGTTGACAATGGTGCCGCTCCTGCGACGGATCATGCCTCGGATCAGGGCGTGGGTTGTCAAGAACAAGGTTTTCAGGTTGACCGACATGGCAGCGTCCCAGTCCTCAGCCTCCAACAGCGCAAAAGGCAAGACATCAGTCTTTCCGGCGTTATTGACCAACGCATCCGGCACACCGAACTCCGCCTCCAGTTCGCCCGCCATGTGGGTCACAGAGGCTTCATCCTCAAGGTTCGCTTGCAGGGCAAATGCGTCGGTTTCCGCTGCAAGCGCTTTGGCCTTGTCCTCGCTTCTGTGGTAGCAAAAAGCCACTTTCCAGCCAAAAGCCGTCATTTTTCGGATGATGGCACTGCCGAGCGCCCCACTACCACCTGTCACAAAAACGCTTTTCATGTCGTATCTCCGCCTTCCTTGATTTGAAAAGACCTGCGCTTGTGCATCCTCGCAGGAGCGCCGAGGGCGACATACCCGGCGGGGATTGGTCTGGTAGGCCAGCTATTTGCGCCGAGCACGCCTTCTTCCCCGATCTGACCGGAACAGAGAATGCCCCTGCCGCCGACGAGCGCGCGCCGTCCGACATGGGAACGCCCGACGATGATGCGCTCAGGGGTATAGATGTGCGCCACAACGATGGCTCCGAGTCCGAGCACGGCTTCATCTTCCAGTGTGATGAGTTGCGGGAGCATCAGGTCAATGAGTACATCGGGCGAGATGAAGACGTTTTTGCCGATATTCATTCCCGCTCGTCGATACCAGAAAACCTTCCAACCGGAAAACGGCGAAAGCGATCCCAGCCAGACACAGAACGAACGCCAGAACTGGCGCAGACGCTCAGGCAGCGGTGCGGAAAAAAGCAAGGTGGTGAGCGAAAAATCCCGTCCGGCAAACTCACAGGGGGTTAGCGTCAACGGGTTCTGTGCGCCCGCCTCAAACCAAGCGCGCAGCTTGTCTTGTGCTGGACAGGGCTCCCGCCGCCAGATCATAGCGTGCTACCCTCGTTGGCCTGCGAGAAGGCCACCAGATTCATGATGGTCTTCACCCGGAAACTGGCCATCAGGTTGGCGGCAGGCATGCCCGGAGTGAATTCTTCCGCAGGGACTTCCGGCAAGGCTTTTCTAAGTTCTTCCACTGCAAGGGCGGTATAGCAGCCTTCGACCATTACGGGTTCGTCGCCCAGGATCGCCTGGGTGCGGCGTTCAATGTCGCGTGGGTTGATGCTGATGCCGAATTTTTGTTCGAGACGGAAAACGAGGTCGAGCATGTCGAGTGAATCCGCGCCCAAGTCTGCGATCAGGCGGTCGGATTCCGCAATGTCGGGGAGTTCTTTTTCCAGCGTTTCTCTGATACAGCCGCAAACACCGTCGAAGACGGATAGTTCATTCATCATGCTTCGTCCTTTTTGTAGCCAAGCGCGACCAGCAAGACAAGACTATCGTGTTTCGGGAGAGCAAGCCGGTTTTCCATTTCTTGCCAGACGGAAAGCGGGCCGGTCAGGCAGCACGCGCCCAGACCAAGCGTCTGTACTGCGAGCAGGAGGGCAAAAACCGCCATCGCACAGGAGAGTTCGCCGCCCCACAGAAGCGTTGCTTTATCGCCCACGGCGGCTTGCAGGAAAGCAGGCGGCTTGCGGCAGGTAATGGCCGCCAGGGCGGGTGCGTCACCGAACCAGAAAAAATTTTCCCCATAGCGCCGCATCTCTTCGCGGGCAAAGGCAGAAGAAATCCTGTCGCTGCACAGTTGGGCGAAGGTACGCTCTCCGGCATCAGCCAGTTCCCGAAGTGCGGCGGGGTCTGTCACGAAGGAGCACGACAGTTGGCGTGCTCCGCCCGCCTGTGGCGCAAGCGAAAATGCTGCCCGGAGCGCTTCCAGTACCTTGGCATCCAGCGGGCGTGGCGCGAAATCGCGGCAGGAATGGCGTGATTGCAGTAGCTTCAGCAAAGCGTCATAGCTCGGATTCACAGCAGCATTCCCCCATCCACGGGTAGTACCGCGCCGGTAATGTAGCACGCCCCCTCTCCCACCAGAAAAGCCACGGCCTTGGCGACATCTTCCGGCGTACCGAAACGGCGGCAGGCGATACGGTCCAGCAATTCATTTTCATAACTGCCGCACACCCGCTGTGACATCGCGGAAAGAATGACCCCAGGCGCGACACAGTTGACCGTTACCCCCTTTCGGCTCACTTCAAGAGCGAAGACCCGCACCATGCGCTCCAGTCCCGCCTTGGCGGCGGCATAGTTGATCTGCCCGCGTCCACCAGTCCGTCCGGCAATAGACGAAAGATGCACGATGCGTCCATATTTCTGTGGCAGCATGTACGGCATCGCCGCCTGGGTAAGCCGAAAGGCAAAACCGAGATTCACCTCCATGACGTTCTGCCAGTCCTCGCGGCGCATCCCTGGGGCGCTACCCTCCAGGTTGATGCCTACAGCATTTGCCAGCACATCGAGTCTGCCGAAGTGATCGCGCACAGTGCGGATAGCCTCGGCGGGGGCATTTTCGTCTTCCGCCCGTAGCGTAACCGCCATCCCGCCCAGTTCCGCCGCCAGTGTATCCGCACGTTCCCGCGCCTTGGCGTAACCCACCGCAACCCGCATGCCCATCCGTGCCAACTCGCGGCAAATGGCTTGCCCGATGTCGCCTGTGCCGCCCGCAACCAGCGCGACACGCGCCATCATACGTCGCCCCGCGTCAGAATCAGGCTGGCGTTTTGCCCTCCGAAACCGAAGGAATTGGTGAGCACGCACTGCGCGGCGAAGGCTTCTGCCCGCTTTCCGACATGCTTCAGCTCGCAGCCTGCGCCGACTTTATCGAGCCCGATATTGGGCGGAATCATGCCACGCAGCAGGGTATAGAGACAGGCAATGATTTCGATGGCTCCCGCTGCCGCAATGGAGTGTCCGGTCATCGACTTCACTGCCGCCACCGGCACACGTTCCCACGTCTGCGCAAATACGCGGCGGATCGCTTTTGCCTCCGCCGGGTCATTCAACTGTGTACCCGTGCCGTGGGTGTTGATGTGATCGACAGCCTGTGGCGGCAATCCCGCATCCTCCAGCGCAATCTGCATGGAACGTGCAGCGCCTTCGCCTTCTGGATCGGGCGCGCTCAGTCCGTGCGCGTCCAGCGTGGACGCGAAGCCGAGCACCTCCGCAAACAGGGTTTTGCCCGCAGCCAAGGCCCGCCTGCGTTCCTCCAGCACCACGAAGCCCGCCCCCTCGCCCAACACCAACCCTCTGCGGCTGGCATCGAAGGGGCGACAGAAAACTTCGCCGTTTTTTGGCTCGCCCGTCGCGGGTGCCCCCAGTAGTTGGAAACCGCCCACGCCTAACGGGTTGAGCATGGAATCGAACCCGCCTGCCAGCGCCAAATCGCAGCGTCCCCCGCGCACGGCATGAAACGCCTGGCCGATGGTCTGAACGCCCACCGCGCAGGCAGAACAATTGGTAGCGGCCTGGGCGGGATTACCATAATGCTTTCTGATGCGGACAAGCGCCGTGTCCAGCGGTAAGCACCAGGGATACATGACAACCTCTCGGCGCAGGGGCACATCTTCGCCAAGACACTGCGGCAGGGAAAAACAGAAATCCCTGAAAAAAAACGTTTCCAGACTCGTGCCGATATGAATGAGTTCCGTACCGGAAAACGACTCCACCCCAGCCATTGCCAAGGCTTCCGCTGCCGCCGTGAGTGCAAAGCCCACTTTCGGGTCGCGCTGTGCCAGTTCACGGTCGTATTCGTCATCGAACACCACGATAGCATCCCTGACTTCCCCGGCGTAGCGTACATCTAGACCGGAGGCATCAAAGCGGGTGATCGGCGCGATACCGTTCCTGCCGTTTTCCAGCCCCTCGAAAAACGCCACCTTCCCCGTGCCGATGGGGGAAACAATGCCGAAGCCGGTGATAACAACGCGCCGCATCAAGCGACCTCGAAAGAAAACGTATGCCCACCGCAGCCCGTCATGTGGCGGGGAAGGCCACAGGCCGCCGCCAGCGCCACCAGCAACAGGGGGGCGGCGGCGACCGTCCGCCCGACAAAGGGCGATAGCGGATCGTGGATCGACTCATCCGTCAGGACGACACGTAGGTTTCTGAGTCGTGGCGAGGCTGGAGCGTCCTCCGCACGCTCCAGCACAAGACAGGCTGCGCCAGACGCGGCGATTTCCATTGGTGCGAGAAATCCGGCCTGCACGAGCTTCACCAGACTCACCGGATATGAGGGCGTATCGGAGGCGACCACCACGGCGCAGTCAATATCCCCGCGACCCAAGGCATCGGTTGCCTCAATCAGTGCAAACGCAGTCTGGTCCTCCCAAGGGGTATAGATGCCGTTATCGCCCTTGATACCTTCCAGCACAGAGACGATACAGGCAGGCATGTTGGCCAGGGACTGAAACGACCACAGGGGATGGATGGTACGCAGCCCCGCGCGGGCAAATGCCTGCTGGCTGAAGGCACCGTCCTCGCCGAGCGATTTGCGCAAAAAATCAATACTGGATTCCAGTTCCATCGCTGCCAGACCGACCCCGGCATAGAGACCAATGCGATCCGGCGCAATACCCCGCGCCAACGGCGCGGATTGCACCAGCGCCTGATGCGCGGCAGCCGCCACCAGTTCCGCATGACGCGACATGAATTTGCGCAGCCGCCTGTTCGGGATATGCGCAGTGGTTCCCGGCTCCGTCCGCGCGATCAGCCTGTCCGCATAGGGTGTTCCCTCCAGGAGAGAAAAAGACTTGCCCTGCACGCGCCCTCCGGCTGCGAGCGCATCCAGTGTCGCCTGCAACGTGTCACCCAGACAAGTGAGCGCACCGACGCCCGTCAGCGAAATTTCAGGACACATACTGTGACGCGCGATGAACTGGCCGAGCACCCGCCAACAGGGTTTCCAGAACACGTGCCCGGATGGCATCCTGCGTGGAATTGCCGAATTCATGAAATGAGAAGAGCAGGGCGCATTCAACCGCTATTTCTCCTCCGACCATGGCAGTTGCAGAGATTTTCCCACCAAATTCATTCATTTGCAGGATATTGCACGTATAAAGAATCTGCGTGCCAGGATAGACAGGCTGACGGAATTTGACTTTTTCGATCAGACTCATCAATGCTTTGACTTTTTTGCCTGCTCGCCTCATGGACTCTTCCAGCAGCAGCCCGGACACCTGCGCCATGCCTTCGACGATGAGTACCCCCGGCATAATGGGTTTCAGAGGGAAATGATCGTCGAAGAAATCCTCGGAAAGGCTGACATTCTTGACTCCCTTGGCCTGTTTGCCAAGTTCCAATTCGAGAATCGCATCTACAAGTATAAAACGCATAATTTATGATGCCGTGGCTTCTGATTGGCGTTTATGTTATTGACGGAAAGCAGTTTACCATCATGCAGGACTGGCGAGCAGCATGGTAGAGTGTATGGATTCTGCAGCAACGCTCCGCTTTGTGCAGAGTGACCTCGTTTTTGTGGGCAAACAACGCGATCGCCTGAATGTTCAGCTTCCGCCGCCAAATCTATTGCGACAACAACGCCACCACCCCGGTGAGCAAGGCTGTACGCAAGATCATGAACGAGACGCTTGCGCAGTGCTACGCCAACCCTTCCTCGCCATACAAGATCGCGCATCAGGCCGTCTCCGCTTTGAACGGGGCGCGGGAGCGCATCGCCCGTATTCTCGACGCACCGCCGGAAACGCTGCTCTTCACGGGCTGCGCCACGGAAGCCAACAACGCCATACGCGCCATCGCACCCCTGCTGCAAACGGATAAACGGACGATTCTCTATAACCCGCTCGAACATCCATCCATGCTGGAGAGCTTGTTCTGGCTTCAAAGGCGGGGGTTCGCGCTGCTTCCTTTGAAACCGGACGCTCAAGGACGGATCAACCCACAGGATGTGGAAAGCGCCCTGCGCGTCGACGTGGGGATCGTGGTCTGCATGGCAGCCAATAACGAAGTCGGCACGCTCTATGACACAGCGGGCATGGCGGCAGCGGCCCATGCACGCGAGGCGCTTTTCTTCTGCGACATGGTGCAGGCGCTGGGCAAAGTGCCCGTGAATCTCCGGGAAAGCGGCGTCGATTACGCCTCCTTTTCCGCGCACAAGATTCAGGGGCCAAAGGGAGTCGGCCTGCTCTACGTCCGCGAGGGCGCGCCGTTCGCACCCTTCATGCTGGGCGGTCATCAGGAGGAAAGCCGACGCGCCGGGACAGAAGGACTTCACAATATCGTCGGTTTCGCTACAGCGGTCGAGGACGTGCCGTATCTGCTGGCTTCGGCTGCCGCCCTGCGGAAGAAGCGCGAGACCTTCATTGCCGCGCTGCGCCGCATCGCGCCTCGCTGCGTCATCAACTCGCCTGAAGACGGTTCCTGCCAACCTGGAACCGTCAGCGTCACCTTCCCTGGCACAGTCAACGCCATCATCATGGGGCGACTCGACTATTACGGCATCTCTGTGGCGGCAGGTTCCGCCTGCAATATTGGCGGGGATATGCCTTCCCACGTTCTGACCGGCATAGGGTTGACGCCGGAGGATGCACGGGCAACCCTGCGAATCACCTTCCCGCACGATCTGTCGGAGAAAGACCTGCGCTACGTCATTACGGCCTTCGAGAACGCTCTCATCGGGCAAGGCGGCAAGGTCATGGCGCTACAACCGTCGCAGCTGACCGAGGACGTCCTGTTTGCGGGCGACACCTTTATCATCGACCTGCGCCGCTCGCTGAAGAAGGACTACGCGCTGAAACCGCTGCCTAACAGCCATTGTTTTCTGTTCCACAGCATAGACGAACATCTGCACGACATCCCGCGTGACCGCCCCATCCTCGTCACCTGCGAGACAGGGTACGATGCGCCCATCATTGCCTATTATCTGAGGCGCAAAGGCTTTGGTCGCCTTGCTTTCCTGCTGTGGGGCATTCTGGGCTGGAAGCTGGCGCAGCCGGAACGCTATGCCCGCCTTACGCGGCAATATTCCGAAGGAGTTTCGTAGAGAAATGAAACAATCCATTGTATGTTTTCATTCTAAATCAGAGCAGGACGCTCCGCAGTTTGGGGAAACCAATCTTGGAAGTACCCGTGCTTGGTGCCCAAGCTGCGGGGTGGTAGAGCACGCGCTGTACTCAGCCTCGGATAAGGGGGTATTTCTGGAGCGGATATGTCCGGAACATGGCCCGCAGAGCACGCCTGTCTGCCGCACCAAGGAATGGTTTTTTGAGCGCACCCGCCAGCCGCGCCAGATGTCGCAGAACCGATGCCTCTCCCCGGTAAAGAAAGGTTGTCCCCTCGATTGCGGCCCTTGCGCCAACCATGCCAATAGCCTGCGGCTGCCGATTTTTTCCATCACCAACAATTGCAATCTCAAATGCCCCATCTGCTTCACCCACAACCGCCCGGATGCCATCTACTACAAGTCGATGGACGAACTGGAAACGCTGCTGGACATCATCGAAGCGGAAAAACGAGACCTTGATTTGCTGGACTTGACGGGCGGCGAACCCACACTACATCCGCAAATCATGGAAATTCTCGAACGCTGCGCCAGACGGTCGTTTCGCCGCATCGGCATGAACAGCAACGGGCTGGTTCTGGGAAAGCACCGCAAGCTTGCGGAAAAAATAAAGGAACTCGGCGTACAGGTCATTTTGTCGCTGGATACGCTTGCCCCCGAAAAGAGCCTCCGCATCCACGGCGCAGACATCGTACAGAGAAAACTGATAGCCCTGGCTATGCTGGAGGAATTTCGCATACCGACCGTTCTTCTGATGGTATGGATACCGGGCATCAACGATGATGAACTCCCGAAGCTGATCGACTTCTGGCTGCCCAAGCCATTCATCTGCGGCATCACCCTTCAGAACATGGCCTATACGGGGCAATTCGGTAGCCGTTTTTCACCGCGCATTCACAGCACGCTGGAAGATGTCGAGCACGGTCTGATCCGCTGGGGCACTTTCAGTGCCACCGACTTTTTCGCGCACGGTTCCTACCATCCGTTTTGCTATTCCACGTCCTATTTCATCGTTGGCGGTGATCTGCGTATTCCCTTTACACGCCTCGCGCCCGCTGACATGCTCATCCGGGCGACGGCGGAAAGCTATCTGCTAAAGCCTTCACCCGAGTTGGAATGCTGTTTTCGCGCCCGCATCGACGAGATATGGGCAGAAGGCGCGCCCAAAGAGGAACTGGCGTTGCTGAAACGCTTTATTGCCCGACTGGGCGACAGTGATGCCCGCAGCCCCCATTTCCTGCACGAGATGGTCAAGACCGTGACCCTTCACGCGCACATGGACGAGGACAACTTCGACCTTGCCCGCGTCAGCCTCTGCGGCGACTTGGTTCCGCACGAGGATGGTCGAATGATCCCCGCTTGTTCCTACAACCTGCTGTACCGCCAACAAGATCGGCGTTTCTGGACAGGTCACGATCAATAACTAATGACCTCAAAACTTTATTCCTACACAACGGGCTATTGCGAACCATGCCGCGCGCTGGTCACAGCGCGGATCGTCCAGCAGAATAAAGCCGTCTGGCTGGAGACCTTATGCCCGACGCACGGCAATGCACGGACGCTGGTTTCCACCGACCCCGACTGGTACGAAGCCAGTCGCGAGTACGTGAAACCCCGGCAAATCCCGTTCGGGCTGTGGGTAGACAAATTCCGGGGCTGTCCGGATTCCTGCGGGCTGTGTTCCCAGCACCGCCAGCACACTTGCTTGCCCGTGGCGGAAATCACCAGCGACTGCAATATGGAGTGCCCGGTCTGCCTGAAGACACCTGGCGACGAATTCGGCATGACGCCTGAAGCGTTTCGCCACGCGCTCTCCCGGCTCATCGAATACGAAGGCAGCGTCCCACTGCTGAACCTCTCGGGCGGGGAGCCGACCGTGCATCCGCGCTTCCCGGAATTCCTGCGCATCTGCAAGGAAATGGGTGTCATACAACCGTCCGTCTCCACCAACGGCCTGAAACTCCGCGCAGACTCGGAGATGCGTGCCCTGTTCCGCGAGACCGGCACAATTGTCTCCCTGCAATTCGACGGCTTTCATCACGATACCTGGACCCGTCTGCGGGGCGGGGATTTTTCCGGCACGAAGCTGGAACTGATTCGGCTGCTGGAAGAAGAAGGCATCCGTTATTCGCTGGTCGCCACCCTCGTCAAAGGAGTCAACCTCAACGAAGTCGCTGCCATCGCGGACTTCTTCTTTTCCTCAAAGGCGTTGAGCCTGATGTTTCAGCCCGTGACCCTCACGGGCGCAGCGCCTGTCCATTTCGACGATACCGGGCGAGTGACCATCGACGACGTGGTGCGGGAACTCTGCAAATCGCGCCATATCAAGGAAGGCGACTTCAATCCCCTGCCTTGTGCGCATCCAGGCTGCTTCACCCTTTCCTATTACTTCCAGATTGCCGAAGACCGCTTCTATTCGCTCAAGGATTTCTTGGGGGAAGAGGCGTTTCTGGATGTCGTCTCTAACCGCAGCCTGCCGGGTCTGGACAGGGCGGGTCACGAGGCCATCCGATCCCGCATTTATGATTGTTGGTCAGCCGCCGACAGCATTGCAGACAACCAGCGGGTGCTGGCTCGCATCAAATCCATTCTGAAAGAACTGGAAGGCAGCAAGTTTTCCGCACAGGCTGCGTTCGATGCAGGCAGTACCGTCCTGCGCAGCATCTTCATCCACGGCTTCATGGACAGCCGGACTTTCGACATCGGACGTCTGATGAAATGCTGTAACCACTATTTGCAGGCAGATGGTCACCTGACCCCCATGTGCTCACTCAACGTGATGGGGCATCCTGGGTCGGGTCACTTCCGGGATTCAAACGCCTCGAAATAAAACAGGATCACCGCCGATCCCCATTCCTGCAAGACAACGCCTGTCCGGCGATGGAGCATTCCGGCTCTGACACCATCGGAGTGCAGCATGAACCGGAATCACCGCCGCCGCGCCGTCCTGCTCGCCTCAATCACGGCCCTGTTCTGGACCGTTCTGGCGCTTGCCGAATCCGCCGTCGAACGCGAACGTCTTGCCCAGGCATGAAAAGTAACGCGCTCCTGAAGTG
>JAITHG010000002.1 GCA_031280075.1 Eubacteriales Family XIII. Incertae Sedis bacterium
TCGCCTATACCGTGCTCGACTTCGTGCTCCTCGGGCGTGCCCCGCACCTCGGCGCGCTCCGCCGCCCGGGCAGGAAGGATGTCGACAGCGGTCTTGCCGCCCTCGATGCCCTCGGCATCCCGCACCTCGCCGACAAGCCCTACACCGAGATCAGCGGCGGCGAACGGCAGCAAGCGCAGATCGCGCGCGCCGTCTGCCAGGATCCGCGCATCATCCTCTTCGACGAGCCGACCGCCCACCTCGACTACGGCAACCAGCACCGCATCCTCCTGCTCGCAAAACGCCTTGCGGCGCAGGGCTTCTCCGCCGTCATCACGACGCACAACCCCGACCACGCCCTCCTGCTCGGCGGGCGCGCCGCCGTGCTCGGACAGGACGGCAGCCTCGTCTGCGGGGAAGCCGCCGAGATGATCACGGAGCCCCGGATGCGCGCCCTCTACAAAACGCAGATGCGGATCGCCTTCGTGCCGGAGGCAGGGCGCGTCTGCTGTCTTGCACCCGCTCTACAGGAATAACCCGGCAGGCATACCCCCCAGCTGCAGACTGCAATAAACAGCACGATCCCCCTCCCGCAGTTGCGTGGAGGGGGATCGTTTTTCTCTTGTATAAGCGCCCGGTGCGCGTAATGCGCACAGCACGCCCCGTACCAAGAAACTACTTGAGTGTGATCTTCGCGCCGACTTCCTCGAGCTGCTTCTGGTAGGTCTCTGCCTCGGGCTTCTCCAGACCTTCCTTGAGGATGGAGGGCGCGCTGTCGACGAGCTCCTTCGCTTCCTTGAGCCCAAGACCCGTGATCTCGCGGACGACCTTGATGACCTTGATCTTCTCGGCACCGACCTCTGTCAGTTCCACGTTGAACTCGGTCTGCTCCTCGGCAGCCGCAGCGCCTGCTGCCGGACCGGCTGCGACCGCGACTGCTGCCGCTGCCGACACACCGAACTCTTCTTCGCAAGCCTTGACCAGCTCGTTCAGCTCAAGAACGGTCAGTTCCTTGATGGCGTCGATGAATTCCTGATTTGTAAGTTTTGCCATTTTGTTCGATTCCTTTCTCTATGATTGAGCGAGCCGGTTACTCGGCCGTTTCTTCCGTCTCCGCTGCCGCTTCCGCAGCAGGGGCTTCTTCCGCAGGCGCTTCCGCCGCTTCTTCCGCCGGGGCGGCTTCCGCCGCGTCCGCAGGTGCTTCCGCAGTCGCGTCCGTTTCCGCTGGAACCTCTGCAGGCGCTTCCGCCGCAGCATCCTCAGCCGCTTCTGCCACCGGCGCTTCTTCCGCAGGCGCATCCCCTGCCTCGGCATCCTCTGCCGGTGCAGCAGCCGCCGCTGCTTCGCCGCCGCCCGCTTCCGCGATGGCGTTCACGACGCGGGCAAACGCGCCGATGGGGCTCTTCATGCTGCCGAGCAGCCTGGCGAGCAGTTCCTCGCGCGCCGGGACTTCCGCAATCTGCTGAATGCCCGCCGCGTCATAGACCACACCCTCCACGATGCCCGCCTTGAAGGACATCTTCTTGAACTCCTTCATGACACCGTTCAGGACACGCGCGGGCGCGGTCGCATCGTCGTAGCCAAACGCGAAGGCGCTCGGTCCTGCAAGGCTTTCGTTCAGTCCCTCAAAGTCCGTGCCGTCGATGGCGCGACCCACGAGGGAGTTCTTGTAGACCTTGTAGTCCACCTCCGCCGCACGAAGCTTGCGGCGCATCGCATCCGCTTCCGCGACGGTGATGCCTTTGTAGTCGATGATGACCGCAGAGGTCGCCCGGCTGAACTTGTCCTTGATCTCGTCGATGACGATCTGTTTCTCTTTCAAACTTGCCTCTGACATTGCTTCTCCTTTCCGGTCACTGAAATGACAGATGACCTGTTTTTCGCAGACAAACAGGTCATCGAGGATTTGCATCCTTTGCTGAACCTCGGCGGGATTTCCCTTGCACCCGCTGTCTACGGTCGGTATGTTTGCGCGCTGGGCGCATTTGTGCGCGGCTTCGGCGGTCAGTTGCCGGAGACGCGCATCGGGTTGATCTTCACACCCGGTCCCATGGTCGATGCCACGGTGACGGAGCGAAGGTACTGCCCCTTCGCGACGGAGGGCTTCGCCTTCACGATCGCGTCGAGCAGGGCATGGAAGTTGTCCTCGAGCTTCTCCCTGCCGAAGGAGACCTTGCCGATGGGCGTGTGGATGATGTTCGTCTTGTCCAGACGATACTCCACCTTACCTGCCTTGATGTCCTCCAGCGCTTTCGTGATGTCGTTCGTGACCGTCCCGGACTTCGGGTTGGGCATGAGCCCTTTCGGTCCGAGCAGCTTCCCGAGCTTGCCGACAACCCCCATCAGGTCCGGGGTCGCAACAACGACATCAAAATCAAACCAGCTTTCCTTTTGAATCTTGTCGGCGAGTTCTTCCGCACCGACGTAATCCGCGCCCGCTTCCTTTGCTTCAGCCTCTTTGGGCCCCTTCGCAAAGACGAGCACGCGCACCGACTTGCCTGTGCCGTGCGGCAGCACGATCGCGCCGCGCACCTGCTGGTCGGCATGACGGCCATCGACACCAAGCTTGACATGCACTTCCACTGTCTCGTCAAACTTTGCCCGCGCCGCCCCGACTACCAGATCCAGCGCATCCGCTGTTTCGTAGAGATTGAACCTCTCGACCTTTCCGGCAGCCGCTTTGTAGCTTTTGCTTCTCTTAGGCATTGCACCAATCCTCCTAACGTGGTTCACACAACCCCCGCCTCGCGCTGTGCCTGCGCCAACGGGAATCTCCCACCTTTAGTTTTCGACGACGATCCCCATGCTCCTGGCCGTGCCACAGATCATTGATGTGGCGCTTTCCAGGGATGATGCGTTCAGATCGGGCATCTTCGTCTTTGCGATTTCCTCGGCCTGCGCATACGTGATGGTCGCAACCTTCTGCCTGTTTGGCTCGCCGGAGCCAGAGGCGAGGTTTGCCGCCTTCTTCAGCAGCACGGCTGCAGGCGGCGTCTTCGTGATGAAGCTGAAAGACCTGTCCGCATAGACCGTGATCACGACCGGGATGATCATTCCGGGCTGATCCTGCGTCTTTGCGTTGAACTGCTTGCAGAAATCCATGATGTTGACGCCCTTCTGTCCGAGGGCGGGACCAACCGGCGGTGCGGGGTTCGCGTTGCCTGCGGGGATCTGCAGCTTGATGTAGCCGTCTATCTTCTTTGCCATATCGACTTTTCCTCCTTTCTCGCCCAGCGGGTCTCCGCATCCCTGCGCACGTGCCTTGCCTTACCGCACCGCGCCTTCTGCGTATCCGCCTCTGCGAAAGCTGAATCTATGTACCGCCCCTGCAAAACCTCTGCGACCGGATCAGTAGACCTTGTCCACCTGGTCGTAGATGAGTTCTACGGGGGTATCCCTTCCAAACATGGAGATGCGCGCCTTCAGCGTCTCCTTCTCCGGGTTGACTTCCTCGACGACACCGGTGAAGCTCTCGAACGGTCCGTTGATGACCTTGATGCTGTCCCCTACGTTGATGTCGAGCTCGATGTTGACCTTCTCGATGCCCATGCGCCTGACTTCCTCTTTGGAGAGCGGCACAGGGCGGTTTTTGTGTGTGGCGGTCGTATAGCCTACAAAGCCTGTCACCCCCTGCGTATTGCGCACGAGATACCAGGATTTGTCCGTAACGATCATCTTGACGAGCACGTACCCGGGAAACATCTTCCGGCTTTTGATCTTATGCTGCCCGTCCTTCAGGACGGCCACGTCGTGCACAGGCACCTGGATCTTCAGTACGAGGTCCGCCATCGTGTAGCTGCGCTCCATGCCATCGGGCAGGGTCTGGCGGAAGATGATCTCGTCGCCGTAGTTCTCCACGAGCTTTTCGATGCTGGATTTCACCTTGTTTTCATGCCCGGAATAGGTATGGATGACATACCAGCGAGCGGAAGTCTCGTCGCTGTCGTCGTAAAAGTCCTCGTCGGGCAGGGAATCCGCCGCTGAGGGCAGCCCCTTCATATTCGTCTTGCTTTTGCGTTCGTCTGTCATGGCAGCCTCTTGGATCGCTTACAGACTGATGCCGAGCAGCTGCTTCAGCGCGGCGAGGAAGGCGGTGTCCACCCCCCAGATCATGAGCCCGAAGAAGGCGCACGCGGCGAATACGAGGATCGTATAGGAAATGAGCTCGCGGCGCGTAGGCCAGACGACCTTCTTCGTCTCCACTTTCACCCCTTTGAAGTACTCCTTCATGCGACCGCGACGCTTCTCGGCGTTCACAGGCTGCACCCTGCGCTTCTTCTGCTCCGCCCTTGCCGCGTTCGTAGCTTTTGCAAGTGCCGAAGGGGCGCTCTTCACCTTTGTCCTGTTGTCTTTTTCTCTACCGGCCATGAATGCCCTCCTTGCGCATGAAGCCCGAAGCGGACTGCCGTCTACTTCGTTTCCTTGTGCGCGGTCGACTTGCGGCAGAACCGGCAATACTTGTTCAGCTCGATACGATCCGGATTGTTCTTCTTGTTCTTCATCGTATCGTAGTTACGCTGTTTGCACTCCGTGCATTCCAAGGTGACTTTGACTCGCATGACAGCCCTCCTGTTTCGTTGATTCGCGGCGGCCCAGCCGCCCTCCAAACGTGCGCGTGACGCGCACAAAATTGCATTTTAAAATACTGCCCCGCCGGGACAGCCTATATAATTTACCATGACGGGGCACGCTGTGTCAAATGATTTTTTATTACCCGACGGGCGGTCTGAAGTAGCTCTGGGGCGGTGCGTCGGGACCGCCGAGCCGGAAGACTTCCCCGGTCGTCTTGCGTTTGAAGAAAATTCTCTGGTTGATGGGGTAGACGAGCCGGATCGCATCGTTTTTGCAGGCACCGACGCAGCAGCCGCAAAACCAGCACTCGTCCGGGTAGATGACGATGGGCGGTTTTCCCTTTTCCGGGTTCGGCATGATGGTCTGCGTGCGGCAGACATTCGCGCAGCCGTTGCACCCGACACATCTGCCTCCGTCGATGCACACGGATTGGTTCGGCGCTATGGGGTTTGGGACCAGATATGCTTCACTCACTTTGCGGTTCCTCCTTTTCCAGCGCACGGCAACGCTCGTAATTCTCCAGATAGGTCGGCGCGTACGG
>JAITHG010000013.1 GCA_031280075.1 Eubacteriales Family XIII. Incertae Sedis bacterium
CCATATATTTAATGAAACACGATTCTGCACATCCTAAAATCCTCGCTCCTGCGGGGAATGAACGCATGCTTGCTGCCGCCCTCCTGGCGGGTGCGGATGCCGTCTACCTCGGCGGGGGTGATTTCAACGCGCGGCGCAAGTCGGAGGGATTCTCGGGCGATGGGTTGCGACGGGCCGTCCGGCTTTGCCGTGAACGGGGTGTGGAGCTCTGCTTCACCGCGAATACCCTCGTGTTCGAGCACGAGCTTGCGGATTTCGAACGGGCGTTGCGGGAAGCCATCGCGGCGGGTGTCGAGAATTTCATCGTACAGGATCTGGCGGCGCTGCACCTGTTGCGGAGGATTGCGGACAGCCCAATACGCCTCCACGCATCCACACAGATGGCGGTGCACAATGCGGACGGGCTGCGGGTGCTGGAAGGGCTCGGTTTCACGCGGGCCGTGCTCGCCAGGGAGCTGCTGGAAGAAGAGATCGGCTCCCTCACGCAAGGCACGACGCTGGAGACGGAGACCTTCGTGCACGGTGCGCTCTGCATGTCCGTCTCCGGTCTCTGCTACATGTCTGCGCTCATCGGGGGGCGCAGCGCCAACCGTGGGCTCTGCGCACAGGCGTGCAGGCTGCCCTATTCGGTCGGGGGCGAGCAGGGGGGTGAGGAATCGTATCCGCTTTCCCTGAAGGACAACTGCCTCATCGCGCAGGTCGGCCGGCTGCATGCCCTCGGCGTGGACGCGCTGAAGATCGAAGGCAGGCTGCGTAGACCGGAGTACGTGGAGGTCGCCGTGCGGGAATACCGAAAGGCACTGCGCGGCGATGCGCCCGACATGGACGCGCTTGAGGGTGTTTTTTCACGCAGCGGTTTCACGGAGGGATGGTATGCCGGCGGCTACGGGCAGGCTGCTTTCGGGATTCGCACGGCGGAGGATGCGGAGCGCACGCTCGCCCTGCGGCAAGAGGGAACCCAGAACCGGGATTTCTCTCTCGCTGCCCTGCCCCCGTGCATTTCGCTGCGCCTGCGATTCGTCGCGAAACGGGCGGCGCAGGCACAGCTCTTCGCGGAGGATGCCCTCGGCAGGCGCGTCCATGTGCAGGGTCCGGTGCCGGAAGCAGCGCAGACTGTGGGACTGACGCGGGAAAGCGCCCTGCGTTCGCTCACGAAACTCGGCGGATCCGCATGGTACCTGCAGGATGAAGGCGATGTCGAAACGGAGATAGAAGAAGGTCTCTTCCTGAAAGCCTCCGAACTGAATGCCCTGCGCCGCGCGGCGCTGGAGGCGCGGACAGACACGCCGGCTGGGGCAGACACCAACGCGCTCCCGCAGCCCCCTACTGCGGCAGACACCACCGCTCTCCCGCAGTCCCCCACAACGGCAGGCACCAATGCGTCCAAGAATCCGCACAAGTGCACATCCGTCGAGGCACACCGCTCTGCGACGGATGCACCCGCTGCTCTCTATGTGCGCCTGGCATCGGCGGGACAACTCACCCCTGCCCTCACCCGCAGCGCAGACCGGATCATCCTGAATGCCTTTGACGATGCCCTGCTCGACAACGCCCGACCCGATGGCAATCCGCGAAGTGGCGGGACGCTCGGCGGGAAACGATGCGCTGCCCTGCCGACCCTGCTCTATGGGGACAGCGCCAGAGCGGCTTTGCACGAACGGCTCGTCCTGCTCGCAAAGGCGGGCGTGCGGCACTATTACATCGCCGGGCTCTACGGTTTCGCCGCTGTGGAGCGCGCATGGAAGGAAGCTGTGCAGGCGGGTGTCCGGGGCGCGGGCGGGGACGCTGGCGGGGGCGGGAGCGCGGATCGCCCCAACCTCATCGGCGGCTTCGAACTGAACATCGCAAACAGCGCCGCCCTCGCGGAGTACAGCGCCCTTGGTCTGGCGGAGTGCGTGCTGTCGCCGGAGGTCACTGCCCACAGTCTGCGCCGCATCGCACGGGCGGAAACCGTCGGCGTATACGCCTATGGCAGGCCGCCGCTCATGCACTTCCGCGCCTGCCCGCTCGCCGCGCGGGGAGGATGCCGCACACAGGAGAAATACGGCGGGGAAACCGGCTCGCAAACCACTTTCCCTTGCGCGCTCACGGATCGCACGGGGCGACGCTTTCCGCTGATCTGCGCGCGGCACAAGGGATCCGCCTTCGCGACCTGGCCAGCCTGCGGCCGGACGCACAACGCCTCTGCACCAAGCTCCGATCCAACGCCTGCGGACGGGGAGGCTCGGCTGCTCAACGCCGTCCCTGTCTGGCTCTTTGACAAAATGGAGAGCTTCACGGGCGCGTCCTTCCTCCTGCTCGATTTCACTGTGGAAGAGGCAACAGAGTGCGCTGCCACGCTGTCTGCCTGTCATGCCCGAAAGGCACCGGACGAAGCATTTACACGGGGGCTGTACTTCCGTAAAGTGCTGTAGCCCGACTTTTGGATTACAATTTTGTGCACTTTACTGATTATCTTAAGGTTCATTTAAGGAGCGACCGTTATGATTGTCCGTAAGCCGACAGAATAGGCACGGCTGAGAGGACGACCATGCCTACCAATTCAGAAAACGACCACAATTCTGGACAACTCCTCTTTGACCTCGCAATGGTCGTCCTCTTTCTCTTCTCACCCCGGTCAGCCGGGGCATCCCTTTCCAGCTGATTGTGTTGCGTTTGCCTCCTGCAAGATCGCTTTTGCCTGCTTACGTCTGCCCGTAATATGCATCCGCGCCATGCTTGCGAAAGAAATGCCTGTCGAGCAGATTTTTGTCAATCGACGGCATGTCGCCGCAGTGCCATGCCATGGAGGCTACGATTTCTAGGACTGCTGCGTTGTGCACTGCCTCCTGCCCATCCTTGCCCCATGCGAAGGGACCATGGCTGGCGACCAGCGCGGCGGGTGTCCCGTCCGGGTCGCGGCAGGTTTTCACGATGAGCAGACCGGTGTTCTGCTCGTAGTCACCCTCAATCTCCGCGTCCGTCATGTCGCGTGTGCAAGGGACGGAACCGTGGAAATAATCGGCGTGGGTCGTCCCGAATACAGGGATTTCCCGTTTCTGCTGCGCAAACACGGTCGCCCAGTGGCTGTGCGTATGCACGATTCCGCCGATGTTCGGAAACCCCAGGTACATCGCCAGATGGGTCGGCGTGTCGGAGGACGGCTTGTGCCAGCCCTCCACGACCTGCCCGTCCAGATCGACGAGCACGATGTCGTCCGGTTGCATGCCGTCATACTCGAGGCCACTCGGCTTAATGGCGACGATGCCGGAGGCACGGTCGATTTCGCTGACATTGCCCCAGGTGAACGTCACCAGACCGTGCTCGGGCAGCAGGCGGTTCGCTTCGCATACGCGGCGCTTTAGTTCTTCCAGCATAATCCTGTCTGCCTCCTTGCCTGTGATTACCCCTTGCTTGCCCAGATCATTTCCGAGACCATGAGCTCCTTTTCGAAGGCTATCGGATCCGTACCTTCGCCGATGTGGACGAACTCGATGCCCATGATCCGGGCGAAATCGCGCATTGTCTCTGTGTCGCAGGACTGGCTCAGCACCGTGTGGTGCGCGCCGCCCGCCAAGATCCAACAGTGCGCCCCCGCAGTCAGGCTCGGCAGAGGGTGCCACATGACGCGCGCCACCGGGAGGTTTGGCATGGACTGGCTCGGCACAACACACTCGATGTCTTGGACAATCATGCGCAAACGACCGCCCATGTCGATGAGGGAAACGACGATGGCAGGACCTGCCTCGCCCTCGAACACCAGGCGTGCCGGTGCCTCTTTCCCGCCGATGCCCAGAGCGTGCACCTCGATGCGTGGCCGTCCAGCGGCCAGCGACGGACAGACCTCCAGCATGTGCGCGCCGAGGCTGATTCCGCCCGCGAGGTCATAGATATAGTCCTCCATGAACGACGTGCCGCCCGGCAACCCCTCCCCCATCGCTTTCAGGATGGCTGTCATGGCAGCGACCTTCCAATCCCCTTCTCCGCCGTAGCCGTAGCCGTCTGCCATCAGGTTTTGGCTGGCGAGGCCGGGCAGCTGCCGCATGCCGTAGAGGTTTTCGAAGGTGTTGGAGAAGGCGCGGCAGCCTTCCGCGTCGAGCATGGATCGCATGGCGACCTCCTCGCGCGCTTGGTATTCGACGGCGGGCAAGTCCTCCGTCGCGATGTCGTACCTCTCTCGGTATTCTGCCATCTTGGACAAGATCTCCGTGTCTGAGACAGCATCCATGGCATCGACGAGCGCGCCGACGGGATAGGTGTTGACCTGCCAGCCAAGCTTCGCCTGCGCTCCGACCTTGTCGCCTTCCGTCACTGCGACCTCGCGCATGTTGTCGCCAAAACGCATGACCTTTAGCCGCCGCGACACAGCAGCCCCGACTGCGGCTCGCATCCACCTGCCGATGGCGGTCTGCACGTCGGCATCCTCCCAGTACCCCACCACGACCTTGCGCGCCACATGCATACGCGCGGTGATGAAGCCGTGCTCGCGGTCGCCGTGCGCAGACTGGTGCAGATTCATATATTCCATGTCTATCTCATCGTTCGGGATGGTTTCGTTGAACTGCGTATGGAGGTGAAGATATGGTTTTTGCAGAGCGGAAAGAGCGTTGATCCACATTTTGCTGGGGCTGAACGTGTGGCAGAACACTACGATGCCGGCGCAGGTCTCGTCGTAGTTCGCCTGCCGCACCACCTCGCGCGCTTCGTCGTTCGTCACGATCGTCGTTCGGTAGACGAGCTCGCAGGGCAGAAGCCCTCCGCCATTCAGCGCCGCTGCCATCGCCGTGCAGTTCGCCACGACCTGCTTTATCACCGCCTCGCCATAGAGGTGCTGGCTGCCTGCGACGAACCAAAACTTGTAGGTGCTCATTGTCATATCTGTACTCCCTCCGCTGTTGTCTTTATCACATATCCGATTTTGCACTTCCAGTCCATCCCTGCCACGCCTACTTACCCGCGCCGTAAAAAAGCGCATCCGCTGCCACGCGCTCTGCGGCGAGCCCCCGCTTGTAGAGCTGCATGTACTGCGCAAACCCCGCAGCGATTTCTTCGTCAGGTTCTTCCCTTGCCGTCTCGCGTCGGCTGAACACATTGCTGCCCAGCCAATCTTCCAGCCCCTCTCCGGGTCTGTGCCAGACCAAGTATCCAGCGAGCAGGGCAATGCCCCAAGCTCCGCCCTCCCCTGCCGTCTTAGCTACCTCCACGGGCACGCCCAGCGCCGATGCGAGGATGCGCTGCCCAACTGCCTCTGTCTTGAAGAACCCGCCGTGTCCTTGCAGCACGCCGATGTGCACGCCCTGTCCGGTGAGGATGTCCATGCCAAGACGGAGCGTTGCTACGGACGAAAAGAGCAGGCTGCGGCAGAAGTTGCCGAGCGCAAGCTTGCTGGCGGGATGGCGCATGAACAGTGGCACGCCTGCTCCTGCGCAGGTGATCGGCTCACCGGAGTAGTAGTTGTAGCCCAC
>JAITHG010000034.1 GCA_031280075.1 Eubacteriales Family XIII. Incertae Sedis bacterium
CGGATGCGAGCCGAGCACCGCCATCAGTTCCTCGTTCTCATACGCCACCTTCGGCATGCGCCCCGTGAACATGTCCACCGGCGCGCCGACCGGGCGCTGGATCTCGCAGCGGTGCGGTACTTCAAAGGGATCCGTGCCCTGGTAGGGCAGCATGTAGACGGGCGTGAAGAGGTTCCATTCGAGCCACTTGGCGTGGTGCTGCCCGGGCTTGCCCAGCCCCTGCATGCCCATGGCGATCGCCTGCAGGCGTGCGGGCTCCGTCGCGAAGGGTCCCCGGATGCCGGGCCCGCCGTTGCCGATCGTGAAGCTCGTGACCTTGGCGTGCCACTCGCGCGCCAGCGCCTTGATCGTCCACGGCGTGATGCCGCATTTTTCGCTCGCCCACTTCGGGGTCTTCGGCGTGCCGTCCTCCGCCTTGCCGAGCACGTAGTCGAAGAAGCCTTCGTAGCCGACGGCGTGCGTCTCCACGTAGGACTTGTCGTACAGATCCTCCGTGAGCCAGACGTAGATGACGGCGAGCAGCAGGGCAGCGTCCGTGTTCGGCTTGACCGGGATCCACTTGTCCGCCTGATAGACCCCCGACCAGTTCAGTGCCGGGTCTACGTAGACGAACTTGTGCCCTAGGCTGTGCAGCCACTGGCTGAGCACGCTCGCCATGTAGCCGTCGAAGCCGACGGGTGTCGTCTCGGGGTCTGCGCCCCAAAGCAGGAGCTGCTCGGCGTTCTTCGCGATGTCGGGCCAGATGTTGCCCGAGGGCTCCATCTCGCCGACGGGCTCGCCGCCCCAGACGTTCTTCGCACCCCAGGAGTAGCCTTCCCAGCTGTCCTGGTTGCGCATCTGGACGGTGTAGCCGCCTAGGATGGACAGCAGCTTGTTCATGCAGCCGTGGCTCGGCGCGAGATGCTTGCCCTCGCCGTGCATGTCCGCCTCGGCGAGCACGGCGCTCATGCCGTACTTCTCCCGCACGCGCAAAAGCTCAGCCGCGACGAGGCGCGATGCCTCCTCCCAGCTGATGCGGACGAACTTGCTCTTGCCGCGGTTCTGCGTGTTGCGCTCGCCCTCCGGATCCCAGTCGACCCGCTTCAGGGGGTAGCGCACGCGGTTTTCGGAGTAGACGCGTTTCTTATAAGAAAGGTAGTAGGAGGCGGGAAGGGAGTGCCCCGGCGGGTGGAACGTCCTGCCCTTCGCCTCTATCTTCCAAGGGTTCAGGCTTTCCCAATCGAAATTCTTGTCATAATAATAGGGACGAATGCGTGTGATCTTCCCGTCCTTCCCGGATTCGACAGAAGTCGGGGGACCGCTCTTGGGTCCCATTAGGCTCGCGCCCTTGATGACTGTCTTGTCGGCCTTGATATCGACTTTTCGTTGTGCCATATACCTGCCCTCCTCCAATTCTAGTAGTTCATTCCCCGGTGCGCGTGGCGCAAGAACCGGTGGCCGAACGGCCGCAGGCGTAGACAGTGCCTGTCAACGATTATTTTATGCGAATCAAATCCTTGTTGCAAGAAAAAGAAAGCGCTTCTATAAAGCGCTTTCCCATTAACAAGGAATGCTTGTTAATCAGCGAGACAAAACTAGAACTTCCCGCTTTTTCCCGTAAAGCTTCCCCCGGACGACGAGGTGAAGTGCCCGCCTCCGCCTCCGCTGCTCTGCGGCTTGGGGCGGGCAGTCATGGTGAGGTTTCGGAAGAGGAAGATGTCCCTACTGCGCGTTACGCCGAAGCTGCCGTCGCGCACGTAGTTTGTCGCGCCCCGCTGCCTGCGTGCGGTCTTGAGCCGCGTCGCCCAGAAGACGACGACACCTGCTGCCAAAAGTGCCGCCAGCAGGAGGGCGATGAGCACGCGCACCAGCGAGCCTTCGGAACCGCCGCCCAGGCCGTAGGCGCTCGATCCGAACCGATAGCCGACGGGGGGGTTGGTCTCGGAGTAGGGAAGCCCCGCCTGGTAACGCAGGACGAAATCGTCCGCTGTATTGATGAAGCTGCTGAACGAGTCAAACCACATGTCTTCCTTGAGCAGGGGAAGGATCTGATCCATGACGAAGGTCTGTGCTTCCTCGTCGAAGATGTTCTGCCCAAGCCCGTGTGAGGCGATGCCGTAATCCCGACCTTCGGTGGCGATCAGCAGGATGACACCGTCCCGCGTCGAGTTCGTGCCGAAGTTGTACGCATCGTAGTATTCGGCGGCAAGTTCCCGCCCTTCGCTCCCGTCGAGGGAACGGACAGCAGCGATGACGACATCGAAATTCCGCTCCAGATGGATGGCGGTCAAGGTCCTGTTCAGCCCCTCGCGCTCCCCTTCCGTCAGGAGGCCAGCCGGATCGAGGATGAAGCTCGTTTCATCCTGAGCGGTGCCTGGCTCCTGTCCTGTGGCTGTCGCGAAGGCCACACTTGGCAGCAGCAGGAACGCTGTGAGCATGAATGCCACCAACAGCCTGCACAGGTGCCCCCTGCCTTTCTTATCCATTTCTGTTCTTCCAGTAAACATAAAGCTCTTCCTCCCCAGGCGGTCGATTCCGTTCAAAACAGCAGGAGCGCCAGTGCGACAAATACGGCGGCCGCAGGCGCGAAGATCATCGCTGCCCATTTCAGCGCGGCTGTCATGTCGAACGGCAGATCGCCGATGAATTTTCCTGTCTGGCCGTTCATGGCAAAGGTGTAGTTCTGCCCTTTCCAGCTTGTGTTCAGGAGCCAAACGGGCAGTAGACCGTAGCGGATGTATCCGTCCCGCAGGCGAAGGCTGCGGTTTCGGACGGAAACCGAACCGTAGCCGTGCGCTGTTTCCCGGAAGGCGGACTCCGTGCTTTCCGCTATGCGCTCGTCCACGCGCGGTCTCGCGACCGCTGCCTCCACGTCGTACTTGTTCGCGAGGTAGCCCGCCATGTAGGCCGACTGGAAATCCACCGCCTGCGACCAGTCAAATGGTTCGATGGCTTCCATCAGCGTGTCGTCCATCTTCGAGGAGCCGTCCGCCGGCACGAGGTCGAAGGCGATGCTGCCTTCCCGTTCGAGCAGGTAGTGCGTCGTCTCCGTGTAGTTGTGCTCGCTGTCGCTCCATCGCCTGACTTGCTGCGCGTCGAAGTGGAAGCTTGCGTCCACCGCAGTGCTGAAGAGCCAGAAGGGGACGTAGATGCCCTTGATCTCATCCAGATGGTTCTCGTCCCGGAACGACCTAGGCACAAGGCGCTTGCCGATGCAGTGGCGACGCAGGGCATCCTTCGCGCGTTCCTTGTCCACCTTGAAGGGGATGATGAGGTTGGGGCGCAGCGTCCCGGCGAACGCGCCCGCGATGACGACGGGGCTGTCGCAGAAGGGGCAGTTCGTCGCGCCGAGGGTCTCGTCGCCCACGATCTCGCCACCGCAGGACTCGCAGCTGTAGACGTACAGCCCCTCCTGCTCCTGTGCCTGCCAACCGCCTGCCGTCACATTCCAGTCGAGGCGCTCGGCCTGATCCTGAGCCTGCTGTCTGTTTTGCGCATCATCCAGCTCCCGCAGGGACTCGACGTTGAACTCGGCTTCGCAGTAGGGGCAGCGCAGGTTCTGTGCTTCTGCGTCAAAACTGATAGCGCCTCCACAATTGGGGCATTTCCAAGTAATCAGTGACATAATTTACACCATATCCCCAGCGTCGAACCGGTCGCCGCATTCGGGGCAAAACTTCGGGGGAATCTTCGGATCTTCGGGCACCCAGCCGCATTTGTTGCAGCGGAAGAGCGCGTTTGCGGGGATTGCCCCCTGCTGTGCCGATTGCTGTTGCTGTGCTGCTTGCTGTGCCGCCTGCTGCTGCGCGGCCATGTCGAAAAGCTGCTGGGCATTCGTGCCGCCACCCGCCTGCTGTGCCATGTTCAGCCCGAGGAAGCCCATCATCGCGCCTGCCTCGTTCCCGGCGGCGGTGCGCATGGCATCCGACTGCGCGCTGACGAGGGTGGCGGCAGCCATCGAAGGGTCGCGCATGGTCGCGGTGCGCTGCAGTTCCTTGATGAGGTCCTCATCTTCTTTTGGAATGGTCACGGGGTTGATGGCGAAGGACTCGATGACGATGCCGCGCGTGCCCTTCCACTTGGTGGACAGCAGCCCGTTCAGCGCGTCCGCGAGCTCTTGGGCGTGCGCGGGCAGCGTGCTGTAGCGCACGCCCAGCCCGGACACCTTCGCGAGCGCCGGCTGCAGGGCGGTCATCAGCTCCGCCTTGAGCTGGCTGTCGATCTCCTCCCTGCGAAACTCGTCCTGCACGGTCCCCGCGAGATTCGTGTAGAACAGCACGGGATCGACGATGCGGAACGAGTACTCCCCGTTGCAGCGAACCGATGTATCGATGTCCAGCCCGATGTTCCCATCTACGACGCGGAAGGGGATGGGGTTTGGCGTGCCGTATTTGTTCCCCACGATCTCCTTCGTATTGAAATAGTAGACGCGCTGATCCTTCGCCGCGCTGCCTCCGTATGCGAAACGCTCAGAGACCTGCTCGATGGAGGCATGGATGCTCTCGGAGAGATTGCCGCGAAAGATCGTCCGCTCCGAAGAGGCATCATAGGTGTAGCCACCCGGCTCGGCGCAGACCTCCGCGATCCGCCCGCCGTCGGTGATGACGACGCATTGCCCGTCCGCGACGACCACGCCCGAACCGGTCGTGATGACATTGTCCGAACCCTTCGTGTTCGAACCCCGCCCGCCGGTCGCGCGCCGCCCCTTCTGCATGAGCACGTCCGCTTCCATCGAATTGCAGCTGAAAAAGTCCACCCACTGGTCAGCAAGCGTCCCGCCTACGGCATCCTTGATTGCCTTGATAAGCCCCATAGTTCCTCCTTCCGGTACCCACGACACCCGTCACCGCCTCCCTGACTGTCTGAGGCGATTCCTCTCCCTGTGACGGTATCCTTCCACTTATTTTAACACTTTTCGCGTAGATTGGAAGGGGATTGTTTCTGGATCAGTCATCTCATCACCTCATTTGCACCCAGTCAAGGCCGGAAGGTTTGGTGTGGGGTGTGATTTGTCGCATGACACAATCATTCGCATGGTAAAAATACACAGAAATCTCAATTTTAGTAAGGTTGTCATTTTGTCATCAACTCGTCAGAAGTGCTTGAGATCGTCTTATAGGGATGGTATATTAAGCTCGCAGGAAGACCGGGCGACCCGGATGGGTAGTCAAAGGAGTATCCTGCGCTGACAACACGGCATTCGGCGGAGAAACCGCCGAATGCTTTTTTCTTGCCAATCGGATCAGCTTTTCCTTCAGACACCCCACAGCTCATATGCGGTATACAGCTCTGGCGGCATTCCTTCAAGTTTCACATCGAACTTCAGGCTCGCTTCCACTCGGCTTGATGCGCTGTGTATCCTCATATTGATCGACCAACCGTGATTGCATGTGACAATGATTGTATTTGTGGACTCTTCCTTAAAGGAGACATCCACGATGCGGGTTGGCAGCGACAACGGGGAGACGCGGGCAAGGGGGCGTGCCGCACCTGCATTTTTGTTGAGCGTACCGTCCAAGTTGAAAGCTTGGATCGTCGTTGTCCGGTTGCTGTCATGCGAGATTGCCTTATAGAAGTCGTTGCGACCCAACAAATACCGAATAAGGGAAGCTGGCGCGTCGGGGCATTCGGTTGCTATGCGCTCAAGTTCATTGCTGAAAGCGGTCAGGACGGGTATATATACGTCTGTTGCTTTATACTGCATGCTAGACCATAGCGCACCCTCCCTTCTTTTTTCGGCAAGCCTGTCGAAAATCGGACTGATGGCATCGAAGTATCCCTGCGAGCATGGGACACCAAGCCATTCCTGCCCAAAATCTATGTGTTTAGACAGGCGGCTATGCTTCACTGCCGAGTGGTTGTGCTTGCAGCTGATGCCTATTTCCCAAGCATTCTGCTGCCGTCTGATCAGAACATCCCGAACGTCACCCCTTTGACCGGCAGCATCCTCCTGCAGCGATAGGTACAGCGGGGTGTTGCCTGCCGGGGTGACAAGCTGTGGCTCCAATCTCACGATATGCCTAATTGCCGCGACAGCCGCAGCGTCAAGAACCGCGCGCAAATCGTCGCCAATGCCATCGTAGAAGCCTCTTGCGACATCCAAGGATGTATTGTCAATTTTGCTGACCGGCTGTTCTTCTGCCAGCTGCTCGTATATCGCTTTGAGTACGGCATACTCAAACGATTTTCCCATTTCCGACTGTGTCGGCATTATCCTGTGGCACCCGATTGTTTTGCCTGCGCCCGATGCAGCACATGGTACAAATCCTTGGCGACGACCTCGGCAAGCTTCACCGGGACGGCATTGCCTATCTGCTTATACTTGCTCGTCAGATTGCCGCTGAACTCCATGCCGGGCGGGAATGTCTGGATGGTTGCTGCCTCCTGCCACGACAGCCTTCTTGTCTTTCCCTGCCCAAACTCCCAATTGTCCTCGCCGAGCTTTTCCATATCGGGTGAGGATGGATGCAGCGTCACCTGTTTTGCCATGGCAGGAATTGTGTACGACACCTCATGCCAGCCTCTTTTCCGATTTCTGCTCATATAGCGGGAGGAGTACGAGGCCATGCATACATCGCCGTCTTTTGGCATCGGCATGCTGCCGATGGCATCCGCCAGTGTCATGCGTGTGCCCTCATGGACAGGGAAGCTATAGCTGTCAATATCCAGGTTTCTGTTCAGACCGATCAAGATCACCCTCCACCGATCCTGCGGCACACCATAGTCGGCTGCGTTGACTAGGCTGGGGTACACGTCATATCCCTTCTCCGCAAAGTCCTCGATGATGGCTTCAAGGATCGCCCCGTCGCCCAAGGTGAGTATCCCCTTTACGTTTTCGGCGATGAAGGCAAGCGGCTCTTTCTTCTCGACAAGCTGGACAAAGAAACGGTATAGGGCGTTTCGCCTATCGTCGATTTTGCGGGGACCGGCGAGGGAAAACCCCTGACACGGAAAACCGCCCGCTATGACATCGGCACCCGGCACGGAATGAAGATCGATTTTGCCGATGTCGCTGCATACCACTTCGGCATTTGACCAATTGCGATGCGTGGCACAGGCATCCTGATCGATGTCATTTGCCCACACTGTTTTGAAGCCGGCTCTCTCAAATCCCATATCAAGACCACCCGCCCCTGAGAACAAGGAAATCATTTCGTATCGTCTCAGTTGTGGCAGTCCCATAGAATCCCTCCGCACTCACGCAAACGTTTGTTCCGCCTATTATACCATTACTGTGCAGAATAATACAAGCACGTTGCACGCATTAATGCCCCGGCAGTCAAATACAGACCGTCAACCGTTTACATTGACAGGGCAGCAGGGACACAGGTCGCCCTATTTGTAATACCCATCCGGCGATTTCACCATAGCGTCGAACTGTGCCATGTCGTGCCCGTACCAGATCTCGGAGCCGGTGAGACGGGCGAAGGTCAGCGTGAACGCCAGCGTCTTCTCCCAGTTTTCCATGTCTTTGCAGATGCCGGGGCGGCGCAGGGGCGGTCCCACGTTTTCGGAGGAGTAGATCACGTCCGAGACGAGCAGCTTGTTGCCGCACTTCAGCTCGAGCAGCAGCCCGAGCATGCCGTAGCTGTGCCCCTTGCCGAAGTTGACGATGGTCACGCCGGGCACGAGCTCCTGGAGGCGCAGATCCGCCGGGTAGAGCTCCCATTTCAGATCCTGCTTCAGGAAGTGGTCGAAGTCCTTGGTGAAGGGGAACTTTTTCAGGGCGTAGTCGCGCATCATGTAGGTGAACTCGTCGGCGTGAACGATGATCTTCGCGTTCGGGAAGGCATCGATGTAGCCGAAGTGGTCGGGGTGCATGTGCGAGAGGACGAGGGTGTCTATGTCCCCTGCGGCGAGACCGATCTGCTTCAGGCGGTTGGCCGGCTCGTCCTCCTCCCGCACGTGCAGGTTGTCGAGGATGAGCTTGATCTGGCGCGCCGGGTCGACGTGCGATGCCGCATCGAAGAGGATGTTGCCGCCCGGATGCCGGATGAGCGCCGTCCACGAGGGGAAGTTGAAGCGCTCTTCGGGGTCGTCCGTCGAGATGAGGTCGTTCTTGATGCTGTCGATGTTGATGCCGTTGTTCAGCACGTATACCTTGAGGTCTGACATGGATGGTTGTGTCCTTTCTTTTTTGGGTTGCTTATCCGCCGCCCATCACAGGGATCAAGGCTACCTTGTCCCCTTCCGACAGCACGAAGTCATAGCGCTTCGTCCTGCCGTTCACCGTGTGGAACAGGTCGACCTCCTCGTAGGCGAGCAGGTGCAGGAGCGCTTCGATATCTGAACCTGCGGGCAGGTCGTAGTCGATCTTCCGGTGTCCGATCAGGTCGTCCAGACGGATTCGCATGCTTGCCCCCATCCGCACAATGCCCTCAGCCCACCTGCGCCAGATCGCCCAGATAGTCGTCCAGACCAAACTGCCGGAAGGTCTCCTCTGTGGGCACGCCCGTGTCCGGGTTCCAGCCCATCAGTTCGAAATATCGCCGGCGCATCCGGAAGAAGTTCTCGCGGATCTCCAGCCCTTCGTTTGGACCGTCCACGGGGCGCGACGAGTAGCGGAACGAAGGTTCCTCCAGTTCCACCGTCAGCCCGCTGCGCAGGTTGTACAGCCGCATGAGGTTGGTCAGGCGCTTGCCGATGCGCATGAGGCGGTCTAT
>JAITHG010000080.1 GCA_031280075.1 Eubacteriales Family XIII. Incertae Sedis bacterium
CATCCGCCCCGAATGCCTTTCTCCTATGACTAGTCGCGCCTTGACTCCCGGCCGTCATCCTTCGTTTCCACAAGACGCATTTAAGGGGGCGTGCCCTCCGCACTGTGCGCCTGCCCCCACGCCGCCGCTGCTTCCAGGATGGGCTGCAGGCTTTGACCGGTCTCCGTCAGGCTATACTCCACGCGGGGCGGTACCTCCGGGAAGGCGCAGCGGGTCAGCAGCCCTTCCGCTTCCAAGCCCCGCAGTCTTTCTGTCAGCATCTTCTGGGAAACAGGGGCGAGCGTGCGCTTCAGCTCGCCGAAGCGCCTTGTGCCCAACAGCAGTTCCCGAAGGATGCGCACCGTCCACCGTTCGGCCAGGAGCGCAAGCGTGCGCTCCGCCAGATCGTTATGCGTCATATTTCCCCTCCATGTTCCGGGACAGAAAAGAACCGTCCCCTATTTGTCTCTCCGTTTTGTCCCAAATGTTACCCGGTGGTGTCTAGGCACTTGTTTGTGCCTACTTTACAGATGCCTGCACCGGGGCGATGATGGAAGCGCCGACGATGTTGGATGGGAGGGGTGCATTGCCCGCTGCGCTGCCTGTCGCTTTGTCGCCGCAATACTATAATACGCAAGGCGGGCACAAGCACCACCCCATGTGAGTGTTTTTTGCACTGTGCCCGGACGGCGCATGGGGGGGGCAGGAAGACAAGGGTAAAAGAAAATGAAGATCGCTGTGATAGGGGCAAATGGGAAATCGGGCAGGATGATTGTCGAGGAGGCGCTGGTGCGGAGGCATGAAGTGCTTGCGGTCGTGCGCTCCGGCAAGGAAGCGGTTCGGCCGGCTGCCACGGTTCTCGTGCGGAGCCTGTTTGAGCTGGAGTACAGGGACGTTGCGGACTGCGATGTCATCATTGACGCTTTTGGGACATGGACACCGGAGTCCCTGTCGATGCACAGCCACTCGCTGCACTTTCTCTGCGACCTGCTCGCGCACCGGAAAAACCGGCTACTCGTGGTGGGCAGCGCTGGCTCGCTCTTCATGGACAAAGAGCATACCATGCGTCTGGTGGATTCGCCGGACATGCCGGAGATGTACAAGCCGCTCGCGAACGCGATGGCGCAGGCCTACGACGAACTGCGCCTCCGTTCTGACGTGAACTGGACGTATTTCAGCCCTTCCGCCTTCTTCGACGCGGGCGCGCCGCGCTCGGGCAAGTTCCGGCTGGGACGGGACGAGCTGCTCGCGGACGAGGCGTGGGGCAGTATGATCGGCTATGCGGACGCTGCCATCGCCATCCTCGACGAGGCGGAGCAAGCGCGGTTTGTCAATGCGCGTTTCACCGCTGTGCGCACGGACAAGCCCGCGCCCTGAGGGGTGGCGGCGGAAGGACAGGCTGATCCCGCTGCACTGACGGCGGGCGACCGTGCGCTCGCCCCTTGGCTCCTGATAGTCAGTCGGCTGTGCTGGAGCAAGGGATTGCTGACCTCAAGGCAGGTCGCAACTGGCATGAGCATGAATTGATCGAGAGCGAGGAATGAGGAAGATCTGGTTCGATGCTGCTTGGGGTGTCGCCTTGCGGTGTTGCCGGGGCGCTTGCCCCTATGCGTATTTGATGCAGACCAGCTTCTGATCCGTGAACTCCAGCATGCCGGTGTTCCCGCCTTCCTTGCCGATGCCGCTCTCCTTGACGCTGGTGCCCCAGGACTGCTCGTCCGTGAGCATCTGCGTGTTGAGGAAGAAGGCACCTGCCTGCAGCTTCTCGATGAGCCCCATGCCCTTTGCTAGGTCGCGCGTCCAGACGTGGGCGCAGAGCCCGTAGCGGCTGCCGTTCGCCATGGTCACGAGATCGTCCGCATCAGTGTACTTTATTAGGACGGCGACGGGGCCGAAGACCTCTTCGCGCGCGATGCGCATTTCGTGCCGGACATCCGCGACGACGGTGGGCTGGACGAAGAATCCGGGTCTCTGGGCTTGTCCGCCCGTGACGATGCGTGCGCCTTCCGCCACCGCGTCTTCGATGTGGGCGAGCACGTGGCGCTGGTGTTCGGCGCTCACGACCGGTCCCATGTTCACCGTCGCGTCGCGCGGGTCGCCCATGACGACCGCCTCCGCGCGCTGCCGCATCTTCTCCGTGAATTCGTCATAGATGCGTTCGTGGATGTAATACCTGCCCGGGCCGGAGCAGTGTTGCCCGCTGTTGTTGTACTGCCGGTAGGCGAGCACGTCGAGCGCCGCGTCTACGTCCGCGTCCGGGTAGAGGAGGACGGGGTTGTTGCCGCCCAGCTCCATGACGCATTTCTTGACGGTCGCTGCCGCTGCCACGAGCAGGCTCTTGCCCGTTTCGCTCGAACCTGTAAAACCGACGATGTCCACTTCCTCGTGGGTCGCGATCGCCCCGCCGACGCTGCCGCCGGGGCCTGTGACGAAGTTCACGGCGCCGGGCGGCAGAACCCCCGCGTCGTGGATGATCTCTGCCAGCTTCAGCCCGATGAGGGAGTTGATGGATGCGGGCTTGAGCACGCAGGTGTTGCCGACCGCGAGGGCGGGCGCGAGCTTGACGGCCGCCATGATGGTCGGCAGGTTCCACGGGATGATGAAGCCGGCGACTCCCGACGGATGCCGCTGCAGGTAGCTGAGGGTGGAACCTTCGACGGGAATCTGCGTGCCCATGATGCGGTGGGCGGCGTGGGCGCTCCATTCGAACTTGGCAGCCGCGCCCATGACCATGCCCATGGCATCCGCCTGCGGTGTGCCATGCTCGAGCGTCTCCAACTCGGCAAGCTCCCCGGCGCGTGCCCGGAGGGCATCCGCGACCTTGCAGAGGGCATCGCTGCGCGCGCCCTGCGGCTGGGACGACCATGCCCCAAAGGAGCGGCGCGCGGCGCGCACGGCCACATCCACATCCTCCGGCGCACCCGAAGGCACTGTGCCGAGCGCCTCCCCGGTCGAGGGGTTCACAGTGGTGAGGCGCTGCCCCGAGCGCGCTTCCACCCACTGCCCATCTATATACATCTTCGCTTCAAGCATGGAATCTCTCCTTATTAATAATCAGACAATTTTCCTGTCGCTCTTCTTGTGCCGTCCTTTATAGTATCGGCTTCGGAGGGCGTTGTAATCGGACAAACGCACAGGAATTCGCCTGTCTGTTTGTGGGAACGCATAAAAGCGGCACAGTGCGTGCCGCCGGCATAGTCGTGTGAGCTCGCTGCAGCTCGCAGCCTGCGTCAGCCCTTCTGGTTCGCATCCGCCTGCATCAGCCATGCAGGTTCGCGTCAGCCTGCCGCTGCCGGCACTGACCATGCAGGTTCGCATCAACCCTCGTCAGCTCTTCAGGTTTATGTCCGCCCGCTGGGTTCGCGCCGACCAGCCCTCAGTCCACGCGGTTGAGTCGCTCGCCCTGCATGAACGCCTCGAGGTTGCGGAAGGTCGCCTCGATGAGCCGCTCGCGGGCGGACTTTGCAATCCATGCAATATGGGGCGTGATGATGCAGTTTGGCAGGCTGGTCAGGGGGTTGTCCGCGGCAGGCGGTTCCTGCTCGAGGACATCCAGCCCCGCTGCCGCCACCTTGCCGCTTCGGAGCGCGGGCGCAAGATCCGCCTCGCACACGAGCGACCCGCGCGCGGTATTCAGCAGGATGACACCGTCCTTCATCTGCACGAGGGTCTCAGCGCGGATGATGTGGCGGGTCTGTTCGGTCAAGGGACAGTGCAGGGTGATGACATCGGCAGTGTGCAGCAGTTCGTCCAGCGGCACGAAGCGGATGCCGGGCATCCCCGCCTCGTCCACCCCGGGTGGATGGGGCGTGTGCGCCAGCACCTCCATGCCGAGCGCCTGCGCGATGCGGGCGACCTGCCTACCGATGCTGCCGTAGCCCACGATGCCCATGCGCAGCCCCGCCAGTTCTGTCTGGGGCGTAAGCGTAAAACAGAAGTCTGCGCTGCGCGCCCATTCCCCAGTCCGCACCGCATCCGCGTGCCGACCGACGGCGTTCACGCACTCCAGCAGCAGCGCGAAGACAAACTGAGAGACGGGTGCAGTGCTGTAGGCGGGGACGTTCGTCACGGCGATGCCCCGGTCGCGGGCGGCATCGATGTCCACGTGGTTGTAACCGGTGGCAAAGACACCGATGTAGCGCAGTTTCGGGCAGGCATCCAGCACGGCCCGGCTCATGCGGCACTTCGAGACAAGCACCGCCTCGGCATCCGCGATGCGGGGCACCACATCCGCAGGCGCAGTGCGCGCATGGCACACGAGCTCGTCCAGCCGAAAGGGCGCTTCCCATGAAAGATCGTCCCTAGAGACGTTCCATCCGTCGAGGATTACAGTTTTCATACTTGGCTCCCGTCTATCTGTTCACACCTGCGCCGTATAATCAATCTGCTTGACAAGTCGCTCTTTTTGCTGAAATGTCAGATCGCTTGACAACGGGTCGAAATATAGCTGGTGGCATGGATGCTCGGAAAAATTCTTTACCACGAACAGGCAATATTTTGCCCGCAGCGTAGCCGCGACATTGTATTCTTTTTCAGTAAGTGTAATTCTCCCCGCAAACAGACTGAGTCCCTTCACCTCCACACAATAACAATTCGAGGCAAGTGAGAGCTTGAAGTCAAAACCGCAGGCAAAATTTGTTGTATCCATGCAATCATATCCATCAAATTCGGGAACCTCCCGATAGGTCTTTACAAAATATGCTTCGGCTGCCTTTCCTGTCATCAAGCGCCTTGCGACGCTTTCGTTGACGGTCTCACAGTCGGTGGCAGAATTGGCAGTCTTTTCATATTCATAGCCTGGAATGAGGAAGCCCTTGACCAGTTCTGTAAACGATTCAAAATCAAGCGAGCCATACAAACTGTACAGTTTGGCAGAACGCGTTTTCAGTGTGCGTTGCCATCCTTGCCGCGGGTTTTCCGGGAACAAACGATCAAATTCATCCCGGTAGTTTTTTATGGAAGCGGGGCTTGAACCTAGTGAGTACCCAAGTACATTGAACGCCTGACGCATACGCCCAAACCCAAGTGCGCTCAAAGCTGCTTGGTCAAATTTGGCAATATACAAACCAGCCAGTGTGGTTTTGTCAGTTTTGTCCAGATGCGTCATCCTGTAATGCCAAGTGTCAGCAATGATTTGTTTTCTACAGATCATTCATGCAGACC
>JAITHG010000089.1 GCA_031280075.1 Eubacteriales Family XIII. Incertae Sedis bacterium
GTGTGGCTACGCGCGGATGCGGCGCGACGAGGACAATGCCGAAGCGCGCTACCAGTCCCTCGCAGATCGTGCGCAGGGCATGCTCTCGAAAGTGGCGGCTGCCCTGTCGTTTTTCACACCTGAGTTCCTCGCGCTGTCAAGCAAGAAGGTTGACGATTTCCTGAAGGCAGAGCCGGGGCTTGCCGCCTACGCCTATTCCATCGAGGTGATGCGCAGGCAGAAGAAGCACGTGCTCTCGAAGAAGGAGGAAGCTCTGCTCGCCCAGCTCGGCGAGCCCCTAAGCGCGACGAACGAGATCTTCACGATGCTGAACAACGCGGACATGCGCTTCGGCAGCATCAAGGGCGAATCCGGCAAGAAGGAGGAACTGACGCACGGCAACTACATCACCTTCATGGAGTCGAAGGAGCGCGGCGTGCGCAAGGCTGCCTACGAGGCGATGTACGATGCCTACGGCGGGCAGCGCAATACGCTGGCGACGACCTATGGCTACAATACGAAAACGGACGCGGCGGGCGCGCGCATCCGGGGCTATGGATCGTCGCTGGAAGCAGCGCTCTCGGGGGACAATGTGCCCGTGCAGGTCTACGACAGCCTCATCGCGTCGGTGAACGAAAACCTGGATGCCCTCCACCGCTACATCGACGTGCGCCGCCGTGTGCTGGGGCTGCGGAAGCTGCGCATGTATGATGTCTATGTGCCCCTCTTCTCCCTGCGCGGCGACAAAGTTCGCTTCGACGACGCGGTCACGCTCATGCTGGAGGCGCTTGCGCCACTCGGGAGCGCCTATACGAAGCAGGTGCGGAAGGGTGTCGACGCGCGTTGGATCGATGTCTTTGAGAACGAGGGCAAGAGCAGCGGGGCATATTCCTTCGGGAGCTACGACAGCGCTCCCTACATCCTCATGAACTACTCGGGACGGCTGAAGGACGTGTTCACCCTCGTCCACGAGATGGGGCATTCGATGCACTCCCATCTCACGCGCAAGGCGCAGCCCTTCCGCTACGGCAGCCACTCCATCTTTACGGCGGAGGTCGCCTCGACGGTGAACGAGAGCCTGCTCATCCATCACCTGCTGGAGCGGCGGACGACTGCGGCAGATCAGCGCTACTTGGTCAACCTCTACCTGGAGGAGTTCCGCACGACACTGTTCCGCCAGACGATGTTCGCCGAGTTCGAGCGCCTCACGCACGAAGCGGCGGAGCGCGGAGAGGCGCTGACGGCGCAGATGCTCAGTGAGGAATACGGGCGGCTGAACGAGAAGTACTTCGGCCCGCACGTGGAGACGGACGACCGCATCCGGCTCGAGTGGGCGCGCATCCCGCATTTCTATCGGGCATTTTATGTGTATAAATATGCGACCGGGTTTTCGGCGGCAACCGCCATCGCGCACCGTATCCTAGGCGGGGAGCCGGGTGCGGTCGATGGCTACCTGGACTTCCTCCGGACGGGGAATTCGGGCGACCCGATCGACCTGCTGAAGCTCGCAGGTGTGGACATGGGCTCGCCGGAACCGGTGCAGGATGCCATGCGCGTGTTCGCCGGGCTCGTGGAGCGGCTGGAAGGGCTGCTGTAGGAATGAAGGCACGAATCGTAAACATTACAGAGAACGGCGCTGCGGAGTCCCGCCGCATCCGGCGCAGGCTGAAGACAAAGCTGGAGACGGCGGGGTTCACGGTCGCGACCGGATTCGACCCGGCGGCGGAGCTGATCGTCTGCATCGGCGGGGACGGGGCGCTGCTCGCCATGCTCGCGGGGAACGACTTCCCGACGCAGCCGGTGGCAGGCATCAACACGGGGCACCTCGGCTTCTTCCAGGAGATTCAGGCGCGCGGCATCGACGAGTTTGTCTTCGACTACGCGCGCGGCAACTACACAGCGCAGTCCTACCGGACTGTGTTTGCCGACATCCACTGCGGGGGCGAGACGACGCGGCTGAAGGGGCTGAACGAGATCGTCATCCGGGGCGGGCGCTCGCATTCGGCACACCTCAACATCTTTATCGGGGAGAGCTTCATCGAGCAGTTCTGCGGCGACGGGGTTGTCGTCTCTACGCCGGCGGGCAGCACCGCCTACAACTATTCGCTCGGCGGCAGCATCGTGGATCCGCGGCTCGACCTGCTGCAGCTCACGCCCATCGCGCCCATCAACTCGACCGCCTACCGGTCGTTCACGTCCGGCGTGCTGCTGCCTTCTCACCTCTCCATCGGCATCTTCCCGGAATACCCGAAGTCGAGCGAGATCCTCATCACGGCGGACGGCGTGGAGCGCGAATTCGACGGGGCGACGGAGATCCGGCTCGGGTTCAACGAGGACTCGGTGACGATCCTGCGCTTCCGGGAGTATGATTTCTGGGACACTGTCAAGCAGAAGCTGCTGTGAGAGGAAAGGGCGGTACCGTGAGCGGTCAGGGCAGCGAGGAGGGCGCAGTGACGGGCGAACGTGGCGGTGGCGCTTCGGTCGGCTTGCGCTATGATCTGTCTGTGGCAGTGCTTTCCGAGGATGCGGGCATGACGGTGCGCGGGGTGCTGCGCAAGCGGCTCGGCGTGTCGACGCGGCTCATCCGGACGATGACGCAGGGCGCGGGGGGCGTGTTCGTGAACGGTGCCCCGGCGCGTTTTCGCGATGTAGTCGGCGGCGGCGACATGGTCGGGCTGCGCTTCCCGGAGGAGGCGAGCGACTTCGTGCCGCAGCCTGTGCCCGTGGATGTGCTCTATGAGGACGAGGACATTCTCGCCGTGAACAAGCAGCCGGGCATCGTCGTGCACCCGACCAAGGGGCATGTGGACTGGACGCTCGCGAACGGGCTGATGTTGCGGATGCAGGAGCGGGGAGAGCGCTACAAGATCCGTTTCATCAACCGGCTGGACATGGGCACGTCAGGCATTCTGCTTGTCGGCAAGAACGCGCACGCGCAGAGCGACTTCACGCGGCAGGCAGGCAGGGGGCGCATCGAAAAGGAGTACCTGGCCATAGTCTGCGGTGAGCCGCCGGAGGCCTCGGGGACGGTAGATGCCCCCATCGCCCTCTTTGCGGAGGGGCAGCCGGAGCGCTGCGTCCGGGCGGACGGCGCGCCTTCCGTCACGCATTACGAGGTGCTGCGGCGCGGCACGCTCTGCCTGCTGCGCCTGCGCATCGAGACGGGCAGGACGCACCAGATCCGCGTGCACCTGGCGCACATCGGCTGCCCCATCCTCGGGGACTCTCTATACGGCACGCCTGCGCC
>JAITHG010000137.1 GCA_031280075.1 Eubacteriales Family XIII. Incertae Sedis bacterium
GACTCCATGATGGGGACGAAGACGCGCAGGGGGACATCCCCGTCTTCGAAGCCCGCCTTGCGCACGAGCGGGAAGCGCAGGATGTCCGGGTAGGGCTTGCCCGTGTCCCGGTTGTACGCGTCTACGACCTCCTGCCCGTCCGCATCCTTCTGCGTCGCGAGCACCTCCGCCTCCTTCGTCTCCCCCTGCGGCAGCCCGAATTCGTCGAAGACGAAGCCCTCGCCGTAGTACATCAGCGTCCCGAGATAACCGAAATAGTTGTTGATTTTCAGCCCCCGGAAGTCTACCGTCGCAGAATATGCCCCGCCTTCCACCGTCAGCTTGACACTGTGGTTGACCGCATCGTTCGCCATGGAGAGATCCCGGCGGTTGAGCTTGACCATCGTCACCTCCACCGCGTAGGTGCCGTCCGGAAGGCAGTCCTTGTCAAGCGGAGCGGATGCAAGCTGCCCGCCGTCAAACGTCCACCCTGACAGACAGACCAGCGCCGCCAGGAGCGCCGCCACTGTGCATTTTATTCGAATCCTGTCCGTCATGGCAGTGCCCTCTTCCCTTTCGAAATCAATAGAAGAACATGCTGAAAATCGCTTCGGAGGATGGCATGTGCGCCTCTCCGGCGGTGCACGACATCCGGAGCGTGACGCTTCCCTGGAAGAAGCGCCCGCCCACGTTGAGGAAGGTCATGGCATCGGCGGGAAAGTAGAACAGGCTGCCCTCCCTGCCCGCCGCCGTGAAGCGCCTGCCGTCCTTGAAAGAGAGCGTGGAAAGCTCGCCCTGCTTTTTCAGGTTGCCGAGCGCCGAGACGTGCTCCACCGTCTTCGCCCGCAGCCGCACCGTGCCCACGCCGCCCTGCACGGTGAACTCAGCCGGGTTTGCCAGCCCGTCCATCGCCATCGAAAGGTCGAGCGCCCCCTGCTTCCCCTCGTTGTTTCTGTAGATGGAGAAAGGGACGGCATAATTCCCGTTTGGCAGCTTGCTGCACAGTTCCCGGCCGCCGATAGTCCTTCTCCCGGTGAACGTCTGGCGCAGCTTCTCTATCTCATGCAACCGCTGCAGTGCCTCGATTGCACTGTCAGGGAATCCGATTGCAAAGGCGAGCGCGTCCCTCTCGGCACATACCGCATCGACCCCCATGGACGAGAGCCAGACGGACGCGAAGGTGCGCCTGCTGTCCATCTCTGCCGCCATCCGCCTGCCACGTACGGTCAGCGCGATCTTCCTGTCCTCCGTGCGATGGATGTGCCGGTTTGCCTCGCACCAGTCGATGGTTCGACTGACCGACGATTTGGCAAGCGTGAGGCTGCGCGACAGCGCCGTAAGACCTATCGGCTCCCCGAAATGGTAGAGGTTGATGAGGACGCGTGCCTGGATCTCGGTCATCGCGCCCTTGTTGCTGCGCCGTATCAACTTGTGCCCCTCCCCCCCGCGTTCTCCTGCCCGGCATCCTGCCTCGGCTCCGTCTTGACGCGGAAGAGGAAGTACCAGATATGGAATGCCCAGACGGCTGCGAGCACGGCGCGCCCCACGGGCACTTCGTCCATGAGCCAGAAGCCCACGCCCATGAGGATGGTCACGCTCGCGATGACGGAGCACTTCCCGCCGCGCGTCATGGCTCGCCGCTTGGCAAAGCTCTCGATGTGTTTTTTGTACAGCTTTGTCGCAACAAAGCGATCGTGCAGCTTTTGCGAGCCCTTTGCGAAGCACAGCACGGCGAGCAGGAAGAATGGCGTGCTCGGCAGGAAGGGCAGGAAGACTCCGACCGTGCCGAGGGCGACGGCGAGGCAGCCGGCGGCAATGAAAAGCAGGTTCAGTGTCTTTTTCAATTCTATAATTCCTCCATTTTATATACGGCATCGCAGACCCCCATCGTGGAGGCGCGGTGGGAGACGAGTACGACGGTGCGTCCCTGGCTCTCGTCCTTGAGCGCCTTCAGGATGACTGCCTCGTTCAGGCTGTCAAGGTTACTCGTTGGCTCATCGAGCAGGATGAGCGGCGCGCCGTGCAGAAAGGCGCGCGCGAGCCCGATGCGCTGGCGTTCCCCGCCCGAGAGGTTGCCGCCCAGTTCCTCCGTCTGCGCCTCGTAGCCGCCCGGCAGCCCCATGATGAAGTCGTGCACCGCCGCCTTCTCGCAGGCGGCGCGGATTTCCTCGTCGGTGGCATCGGGCGCGCCGATGGTGATATTTTCGCGGATCGTGCCCTTGAAGATAACCGTGTCCTGCGTGACAAAGCCCTCCATCCCGCGCAGGCTCGCCGTGTTGACATCGCGGATGCCCACGCCGGAGACGCGCACCTCACCGCTGTCCGCGTCCCAGAAGCGCATCAGAAGCCGCAGGAGCGTGGACTTCCCGCTGCCGCTCCGCCCGCTGACGCCCAAGATCCTGCCGGGCTGGACGGACAGGTTCAGCCCGTCGAGCACGCGCTCCCCACCCTCGTAGGCGAAGCTGACATCCTCGAACTCCGCGCCTGCGAAGCCGATGTCCACGCCATCCTCCTGCTCGGGCGTGGCAGGCGGCTCGTCGAGGATGCCGAGGACGCGCTCCGCAGCGGCGAAGGTGTTCGCGAGCCCACTGCCGAGCGCGGACAGGGCGGCGACCGGGCCGAAGGAGGACATCGTGACAACGGTCGGGACGATGAGGCTATAGGCATCAGCGCCCGACCCGCCGCGCACGGACAGGTAGGTCGCCAGGGGTACGAGAGCGGAGAAGCCGAGGATGACGAGCCCGGCAAGGGCTGCCGTCAGCCCTTCATGGGCGCGCATTCTCCGCTCCACCCCGGTCAGTGCGTCCGTCTTTGCCTCGATGTCCGCGAGCCGCCGCGCGCCCGCGCCGAAGCGGATGATCTCGTGCAGTCCGCGCAGGCTGCCGAGCAGGAAGGCGGACAGCCCGCCCGAGTCCTCCCGGAACCGCTCGCCGAGCCTGCCTGTCCGCCCCGACGCGACGAGGGGGAGCACCACCCCGACAAGCAGGTAGGCGAGGGCTGCCACCGGCGCGGCGGCGGGGCTGAAGCGCGCGATGACCAGCACGGTCGCCGTGCAGACCACCGCCGCGATGAGCACGGGCGTGATGGTGTGTGCATAAAACACTTCTATCAATTCTATGTCGGCGGTCATGACGGAGATGAGGTCGCCCTTGTCCCGTCCTTCCATGCGCGCCGGGCTGAGCCGACGCATGGCGCGGAAGACTTTCTCGCGCAGCAGGGCCAGCAGCTTGAACGCCATGTGGTGGTTGAGGTACTGCTCCGCGTACCGCAGCGCTGCCCGTGCCGCCGCGCAGATCCCCAGCAGGACGAAGAGCAGGGTCGGGATGGTCTGCGCGCCCGCCGCAGGCGCGCCCGCACCTGCGCCCGCGCCTGCATCCGCCGCCGTCACGCCCAGCACGCCCAGCACGCCCAGCACGGGGATGGCGATGGCGGACAGATGCCCCGCCGCGCCCACTACGACGGCGAGCAGGATCTCCGGGATCATGCGCGCCACGAGGGAGACGAGCCGCGCGACGATGCGCAGCCTGCCCGTCGTCGGGGCTGGCTTGCCCGCCCTTGGCGGAGCCTTGCCCGCTCCTGTCGTCGCCCTGCCTGCCGCGCCGCTCATGCCGACCTCCTGTACGATTCGAGTTCTGCCTGCTTCGCCCAGAGCGCAGCGTAGACACCCGCCTGCCCGAGCAACGCCTCGTGGCTGCCGCTCTCGGCGAGCCTGCCGGCATCGAGCACGTAGATGCAGTCCGCGTGCTGCAGGTTGGCAAGCCTGTGCGAAATAAGCAGGACGGTCTTGCGCCCTGCCATCCCCCGGATGCGCGACATGAGGGCATCCTCGCTCTCCACGTCGATGTTGGAAGTGATCTCGTCGAGGATGAACACGTCCGCGTCGTGCAGGAGCATCCGCGCGAAGGCGAGCCGCTGCCGCTGCCCGCCGGAGAGGTTGCCCCCGTCCTCGGTCAGCTCGAGGTCCAATCCGCCCATCGGCGCAAGCTCGTCGAGCAGGCGGACTTCCGCCAGCACGCGCGCAAGCTGCGCGTCGTCCGCGCCCGGGGCAGCCATGCGCAGGTTGTCCCGCACGCTCCCGCGGAACAGCGTGCCCCGCTGGCTCAGATAGCAGACGCGCCGCATCAGCTCGTCCTCGCGCGCCTCCGAGAGTTCCGTGCCGCGCGCAGGCTCCGCACCCTTTGCAGGCTCCGCACCCTCTGCAGGCTCCGCGCCCTTTGCTCGCCCTGTGCCCTGCGCACCCGCGCTGCCGCCGATGCGAACCGTCCCTCCGTAGCCCCGCAGCGTCCCCGCGAGGATGGACGCGAGCGTGCTCTTTCCGCAGCCGCTCTCCCCGGCTACGGCGATGAACGTCCCCTCGGGGATCTCCAACCGAACGTCCTTTAGCGCCTCTTTCCCGTCCGGATAACAGAAGGACAGCCCGTCCACCTCGATGCGCGTGCCCGTGACAGGTCGCCGCCGTTCCGGTCGTTCCGGCAGGTCGAGCAGCCGGAAAAGCCGATCTGTCGCCGCCATGCCGTTCATCGCGATGTGGAACAGGGAGCCGAGCTGCCGCAGCTCCACGAAGAATTCCCCCGCGAACAGGATGAAGAGCAGCGCGCCGGACAGCCCGATGTGCCCCTGCACGGCGCGCAGTAGGACGATGGCGAGGCACAGCGCCGCGCCGCCGCAGGCGATGAAGTCCATGAGCGTGACCGAGCGCAGCTGCATGGTCAGAACCTTCATCGTCACCTGGCGGAAGCGCTCCGCGCGCGTCCGCATCTCCTCGCCCTTCCGCTCGTCCGCACCGTAGATCTTGAGTGTCGTGAGCCCTGCCACGTTTTCGAGGAAGGTGTCGCCCAGCCCGGTGTATTCGCCCCAGTATTTTTTCAGGATGCGCTTCGCCCGCTTCTGCACGGCGACGATGGACAGCGGGATGAGCGGGACGCACAGCAGCAGCGCAAGCGCGGCGGGCAGATCCTGCCCCGCGAGCGGCACGAAGTACGTGAGCGGGGCAAGGATGCTGAAACACATCTGCGGCAGGTACTTCGAGAAGTAGACCTCCATCTGATCCACGCCCTCCACGCTCATCTGCACCACCTCCGCCGTGGAAACCTCCGAGCCGTAGGAGATGCCGAGGCGCAGCAGCTTCCCATAGACCGCCCCGCGCATGATGGACTTGACGCGCCCCGAAGCGCGGAAGGCGAGATGTCCCGCCAGGATCTGCGAGCCGAAGCGCAGCAGCACCAGTCCCGCGATGCAGGCGGGAAGGAGCAGCGGATGCAGCGGTTGCAGCACGCCTCCGCCTGCCGCGCCGCCGTCGCCGCCCCCCGCCAGCCCTCCACAGAGCAGCTCTACGAGGAAGAACGCCGCAAGGATGTAGGCGACAAGACCCGCCTCGCGGATAGCCACGCTCCCCGCAATGTACCGGACAGCGCCCTGCGCCATCCCGATGAGCCGTTTGTTGACCATCATGGTGTTTCTCCTGACCGTTCCTTGT
>JAITHG010000155.1 GCA_031280075.1 Eubacteriales Family XIII. Incertae Sedis bacterium
CAGATCGCCTCCGAAATCTCCAAGAGCCAGGCGAAGGTGGCAGAGCTCTACTCTTCCTGCATCAAGTCCGCTGAGGAACAGATCCTGCAGGCAAGGACGCAGCTTGACAGCATCGATGCCCAGCTCGGTGCCATCGGGGAGGGGCAGACCGACTACCGGATCGTCGCCAGCGAATCAGGCAGGATCCACATGCTCGCCGACTACCAAGAGGGGATGGTCGTGCAGGCGGCATCACCCATCGCGAGCATCGGCACGGAGAACGACAGGTACAAGATTGTCGCGAACGTCGCCGCATCCGACGCGGCGCGCATCGCGAAGGGCGACTCCGTGGACATCGCCGTCGCAGGTCTGCCGCAAAACGTCTACGGAAGCCTGACAGGCAGTGTCGCGGGCATCGACACGGATGCCACCATGCCGCAGGAAGGGGCGGGCGAAGGGGCGCAGCCCTTTTTCAAGGTAGAGGTCGAGCCGGGGTCAGGCTACCTCGTCAGCAAGGAAGGGCACAAGGTGAACCTGTCAAACGGCATGCTTGTCGAGACGCGCATCCGCTATGATAAGGTGAGTTATTTCGGATATGTGTTGGAGGCGCTCGGTGTACTGGTGCGCTAGGACTGTCGCACGTCTTCTGCCAGCCCTGCTGCTCCCGTCACTTCTGTTTGCGATGGTCTTCCTGCCTATACCTGCCGCTGTCTATGCAGAGGAAGCCGAAGCGCCGGCATCAGCACCCCAGCAGGACATCCCTGCCACAGGCTTCGAGATCGGCGAGCACAAAAAGGAGATCATGGTGGCAGAGACAGTCGACCTCTCCGTGAAGGTACTCCCGTCCAACGCAAGCGAGCAGACCGTGCGCTACTGGTCCACGGACGAGTCGGTCGCCACCGTGAGCTCTGCCGGGCAGATCCGGGGCATCGGCAAAGGCACGGCGACCATCGTGCTGCGGGCAGGCGGGGCGGAGCGCGGCATCGACATCAAGGTGCTCGGCGCGAAGACGGAGTCCATCGTCCTGAACAAGGACTATCTCGTGCTGAAGCCCGGGCAGCGCTTTGCCCTCAAGGCTCGGATCGCCCCCAAAGATGCCGTGCAGAAGTTGACTTACCAGTCGTGGGACAAGGCGGTCGCCACGGTCAGCAAGCAGGGTGTCGTGACCGGGAAGGCGACAGGCAGCACCTTCCTGATCGTCTCGAACGGGGACATGACGATGAGCGTGTCCGTCATCGTGAACCGGACGAGCGCAATTGCGGGGCAGGGCGTGAAGGCGCAGCCGACTGCAAAAAAGAGGAAAAAGGGCACGGGAGGCAAGAACAATGCCGCCGTGCGCCTCGTGAAAAGCATCAAGGCGGCGGAGTCGGGGCTGATCCTCGCGCAGGCGGAGTGCCCCGCCTTGCCGCCCGCCGCGCTGCGTGCGCTGAGCAGCACTGGCAAGACGCTGACGGTGGACGCGGCACGGTATTCCCTGACCATCAAGGGCTCGGACATCGTGAATACGGAAAACAGGCTGGACACTCAGGTCGGGCTGGCAGAGGCGGAGGAAGGGGTGCAGTTCGAACTGAACGGCGGGCAAAACCTGCCGGGGTGCATGACCCTTCTCCTGAAGGACAATGCCGCAGAGCTGCGCTATCTCTATCTATACAATGAAGCCAGAGGGAAGTACGAGCGGATCGACGCGAAGACGGCATCCCTGCTCACGGTCGATGCCCCGGGCAGGTACCTGCTCACAGACGAGAAACTGGGCGGCTTGCGGATCAGCACAGGATGGCTGGCTTTTGGCGGAGGCTTGGCTTTTGTCTGCATCGCTTCCTTCATCCTGATTCGGAAGCGGCACTGGTTTTGGTAGGTATCTGTGGGCTGCCTGCAAGGCGAGAGGTTGACAGCGCATGGATGTCGGAAAGGTCAGCCATGCGCAGCCCGGGGTACATGAACAGCATGGGGTAATAGCTGCCGGGGTAATAAAGCATGAAGAAAGAAAAGCATGATGCAAGGAGGGGCATGACGATGAAAAGACACATGAGAGATATCGCCGGTCAAGGCATACGGTTGACAACCTGCACCGTGATGATGGCGCTTGCCCTCTGCGCCCTCCTGGCGGTTCCCTTTTCCGCAGATGCTATAGACTGGATCACGACCGGTTCCACAAGGAATTTCGAGACATTGGCGACTGCGCCCGCCGCAAGCGTGGCCTACCAGCTCCCGACACAGAGCCAGACGACTTCGGAGGGAGCCGTGCTGCCGCCGAAGTTCGACAAGGATGTAGAGATCCAGCAGTATGTGGACGGCATCTGGGTGCGCTATGCGACCAAGGAAGTCACGGAACCGAGCGGGGTCGTCAACCTGTTCGAAGGCGTGAAGAAGGAGTTTGCAGGCTCGTACCGTTTCCGTCTGGTCGCCGGTGGTGGGCGGTCGATCTCTTCCGAAATCAATGTCACGGTCAAAAAGGCACCGACCGTGTTCAATATCGGTGCAGACACGCACACCGGGAAGTTTGCCAGCACGGACTACCGCTATTCGGAAAACAAGCTCCATTATCAGGTGAACAAGGAGATATCAGTGACTGGGCTCGGGGCATCGGACGAGACAGGGGCGACCGCCTACCTGCAGAGAAACGACGGCGGCTCATGGGTGACGGTCGGCGAGGCTGTAAAAGACAGCCCGAAAAGCATCGAAAAGCTCACGTTCGAAATCCGGCAGGAGACCCCGTCGCCAAAGCAGTACCGATTCTATGTCCCGGACGCAAGCTATGTGACAGGCGGCACCTCCAGCGTCTTCACGGTCAGCGGGGAGAGGCAGACCCCCACCCTGTCGGTACGCTACAGCGGCAAGCAGCGCTACCGCAAGACAGGCATGAAGCTCGTCGTGTCCACGGGCAAGGCATACACGGGAAGGGCGACGGTCTACGACGGCGGGAAACGCATCAAGAACATATCCGTCCGGTATGGCGAGGGGGTGGGCTCCCTGCCCAAGAGCCTGAAAAAGGGCATGCACCGCATCAAGGTCGTGTTCACGCCGACGGAGGAGTTCGCAGGGTTTTACAGGGAGGTGGCATCGGCTGTGAGGCTTGTGCGGGCTACTGCGTGACGCGCCCCCGCCGCTGACCCCAATTCACAAAAACTGTCATCCAAGATATAATAGAGCCATGATCACGATTGACGAAATGCAGGAGATACTGGACGAGCTTGCGGAGGAACTGCCGCCTGTGTTCTTTGAAGAACTGAACGGGGGCATCCTGCTGCTTCCGGAGGCGAAGGGGAGCGA
>JAITHG010000237.1 GCA_031280075.1 Eubacteriales Family XIII. Incertae Sedis bacterium
TTCCCCTCACGTATCAAGTTCAAAACGGCATCCGTCCCAATCAGGATTTCGGTCGCGAGCGTGCGCCCGCTCTGGTCGGCGAGCGGCACGAGCGTCTGCGTGATGATGCCGCGCAGGATGCCGGACAACAGAGATCGCACCATCGTCTGGCTCTGCGGGGGATAGACATCCACGATGCGGTCGATGGTCTGTGACACGCGCGTCGTGTGCAGGGTCGAAAACACGAGGTGTCCCGTCTCCGCCGCCGTGATGGCCGCCGAGATCGTCTCGAAGTCGCGCATCTCCCCTACGAGCAGGACATCCGGATCCTCGCGCATGGCGGAACGCAGGGCATCGGCGAAGGAGGACACGTCCCTGCCCACCTCGCGCTGGTGGACGAGGCTGTTCTTGCTCTGGTACATGTATTCGATGGGATCCTCCACCGTGATGATGTGGGCCCGCCTGTGCTCGTTGATGTAGTCGATCATCGCCGCGAGCGTCGTGCTCTTGCCCGATCCGGTCGCGCCCGTCACTAGGACGAGCCCGCGCGGCTGCTGCACGAGCCACTCGATGGCAGGTGGCAGTCGCAGCTGCGCGAGGTTGGGAATGTCGCTGCGCAGGATGCGGATGGCGGAGGCGAGCTCGCCCTGCTGCCGGTAGACGTTCACGCGGTAGCGGTGTCCGGCGGCATCCGCAAAGCTGAAGTCCAGATCCTGTCCGAGCGAGAGCGCCTCCCGCTGCGATTCGTCCAGCATGGACAGGATGAGGGCGCGGTAGTCCTCCTTCGTCCCGGTGAATGGACCTACGTGCAGCTCCCCTAGCCTGCGGAACGTCGGTCCTTGGTGCGCCGTGATGTGCACATCGGAGCAGTCTCCCGCCCGCGCGTAGTCGCACAGCGTCGCAATCGTGTAGTCGCTCATAGAATTCCCCTTTTACCTGCCTGCCCGACCCCCGCCGGGCTGCCCATTTCCTGTGCGTCTTTTTACGTCAGATTATTTCCCAGCCGCCCGTCAGCCGCCCGTCAGTCGACCGTCTCCCCGATCTTCAGAAATTCCTCCATCCCTGTCACGCCCGTGACGACGAGGTCGTGCGCGCGCTCGCGCAAGGTCGCCATGCCCTTCTCTTTGCGCGCGTACTCGTAGATCTCCGAAAGCGGGCGGCTCTCCGCGATCATGCGCTGCATGCGCTTGTCCACCTCGATGATCTCGTGCACGGCGATCCTGCCTTTGTAGCCCGTCCCGTTGCAGACGTGGCAGCCCTTGCCCCGCTTCAGGTAGGGGACGCGCTCCTTCGTCTCGCGCAGCGTGATCAGCTCGATGTCGGAGCTTTCATAGATCTCCTCGCAGTGCGGGCAGATCTTCCGGACGAGGCGCTGCGCGACCAGGCCGACGACAGAATTACCGACCAGGTAGGGCGGCACGCCCATGTCCTCAAGCCGGACGATGGACGTGAGCGCGTCATTCGTGTGGAGGGTGGAGAGAACCAGATGACCCGTGATGGCGGCGCTGACCGAAATCGAAGCGGTCTCCGCGTCGCGCGTCTCGCCCACCATGATGATGTCCGGATCCTGTCGCAGCAGGGAGCGCAGCCCCGTTGCAAAGGTCAACCCCGCCATGTTGTTGACCTGCACTTGGTTGATCCCGCGCAGGTTGCGTTCCACCGGATCCTCGATCGAGGATATGTTGATCTGCTTTTCTTTGAACCGCTCGAGTGCCATGTACATCGTCGTCGTCTTGCCCGAGCCGGTCGGACCGGTGATGTAGATGATGCCGTTCGGATGGGAAAGGATATGGAGAAACTTCTCATAATCCGCGTCCACCATGCCAAACTGCCCCGCGTGGTCGATGCTCGTGTGGGTCGCCAAGAAGCGCAGCACCGCCTTCTCTCCGTAGACTGTGGGCAGGACGGAGACACGCACATTCAGATCGATGCCCGACATGCTGACGCGGAAGTGCCCGTCCTGGGGCAAGCGCTTCTCGGCGATGTCGAGGTTGCTCATGATCTTCAGGCGCACGATGAGGGCGGGATGGATGGATCTGGGGATGTCGGCGTAGTCCACGAGGGCGCCGTCCACGCGCATCCGCACCTTTCCATTGCCGTCGAACGGTTCGAGGTGCAGGTCGGATGCACCGTTGTTGTAGGCACGCAGCATGAGGCTGTTGAGCAGGTTCACGACCGGTGTCGTCTCGTCACCGGCTCCTGCGGCATCGACCCGCTCGATCTCAGGGAACATGTCGGAATAATCCCTGTCCGCCTTCGAGACAGCATCCATTGCCTCCACGTCGGAATAGTGGCGCGCGATCGCCCGCTGCACACCGGCACGGTCGCTGATGTGCAGCTTGAGCGGCATGCCTGCGACACGGTGAATTTCCTCTATGCCGAAGAAGTTGAGCGGGTCGTTGATGGCAATGTTCAGATGCTCGTCCTCTTTGCTCATGGCAATGGCGAGTTCTTTCTCGGCAAGGGAGCGAGGGATGCGCGCGACCGCCGCCGTGTCGAAACGGGCGGCATCCAGCCGGATGACAGGGATGCCGAGCTTGTGCGACAGCGCGACGTTCACTTCGTCCTCGGAGACGAACCCGAGCTGGATGACCGCCTGCCCCAGGCGCACGTTGTTGACCTTTTGGTATTCGAGCGCTTTCTGGAGCTGTTCATCGTCCAGATAGCCGTACTCCTTGAGCAGATCCCCGATGCGGACATTCCTCGCGTCAGCCATTTCCTTCTCCCGTCCTCGTCCCTGTTCCTGCTTCCTCTTCCAACGAGCCCGATCCCTTGCCCGTGTCGACGTAGAGCTTCAGCGTCAGCGAGAACCTGTCAGGGATCGCCCTGCCAAGATTGTCCTGACTGTCACCTCCGTTCGCTTTGGGAGGCACAGGCAATGCATCCGAGGCATAGAACGAGTAGCTCACCAGCTCGATGCCGCGCTTTTTCGAAACCTTGTTCAGCAGGCGGTAGAGGTTGCCCCAATCGCCTGTGGCGGTGGCGACCACAGTGTATGCGTGGACAGGTGCATCCCCCGCAGTGCTGCCCTCGACATCGACCTCGCCCGCGACTGCGCCGTCCATGCCCGCCTCGGTGTTTCCCTCCGGCATAGGCGACGAAGGCACATAGGCGGTCACGTACTCCGGTGCCAAATTCGACATCTCCAAGGTCTCCGGCAGGAACCCCGCGTCGAGCAAATAACCCGTGACGCATTCATCGAGCGCCTCGGGTGACATCTCGCCAAAATATCCCTTCTGGGCTTCCACCAT